>JBIKTA010000071.1:0-8334 GCA_044348315.1 Burkholderiaceae bacterium
AAACACCGAGGAACCCTTGCGATTGAAGTCGCCTTCGAGACCGTGGCCGACCGCCTCATGCAAAAGCACGCCGGGCCAGCCAGGACCGAGCACCACGGTCATGGTCCCGGCGGGAGCCGGGCGCGCCTCCAGATTGGTGAGCGCAGCATGAACGGCCTCACCCACGTAACGATCGAGCGTCGCCTCATCGAAATAATCCATGCCCGAGCGTCCACCGCCGCCGCTATGACCCTGCTCGCGCCGGCCGCCCTGCTCGGCGATCACCGTGAGGGAGAGTCGAACGAGCGGCCGGACATCCGCTGCAATCACGCCATCTGCTCGAGCCACGAGCACGACGTCGTACTCGGCCGCCAGGCCCGCCATCACCTGAACAATCCGAGGGTCACGCGCCCGCGCGGCGCGCTCGACGCGCTCGAGGAGGGCCACCTTGGCCGCAGCCTCGAGGGACGAGATCGGATCATCACGCCCATAAAGCTGATGACCGCCCGCGGGCTGCATGCGGCCCGCAACCTTGACGCGGCCGGCGCCGCGACGTCCGATCGTGCGCGTCGCGCGCGCGGCCGACATCAGCGCAGCTTCGCTGATCTCATCCGAGTAGGCAAAAGCCGTCCGGTCGCCGGTGACGGCACGCACTCCGACGCCGCGATCGATCGAGAAACTGCCCGACTTGACGATCCCCTCTTCGAGACTCCAGCCCTCGCTGCGTGTGAACTGGAAGTAGAGATCGGCGTAGTCGACACGATGCTGGAACACTTCAGCCAGCACCCTTTGCAAGTCTGACTCGTCAAGTCCGTAAGGTTCGAGCAGGAGCGAGCGCGCGACGGCGAGCGGATGGAGAACAGAGTCGGAGACGTTCATGGCAGATCCAACACGGATAACGGATGACCCGATGCTACATGACCCGATGGGCGAGCGCAGGCAGACCCGCGCGCACTTCATTGATTCGCCCACGGTCGATCGTCGCCACCAACACGCCCTCGCCCGGCTCAGTGCGCTCGGCCACGATCTCCCCCCAGGGATCGATCAGCATGCTGTGGCCCCAGGTCCGGCGCCCGCCGGCGTGGACGCCCCCCTGGGCCGGTGCCAGGACCCAGCACTGGTTCTCGATCGCCCGGGCACGCAGCAGCACCTCCCAGTGAGCGGCGCCAGTACGCGCGGTGAAAGACGAAGGGATCACCAGCAGATCCACCGGTGAGAGCGCTCGGTAGAGTTCGGGAAAGCGAAGGTCGTAGCAGACCGACAGGCCCACCCGCCAGCGCGCATCGGCGCTCGCCGACGCGTCGCAGTCAAACACCACCGGCGTTTGCCCGGGCACGATGGTCGCCGCCTCATCGAACCGCTCGGTACCGCGCGCGAAGCCGAAGAGGTGGATCTTGTCGTAGCGGGCGCGTCGCCGTCCATCGGGGCCATAAACCAGGCAGGCATTGGCGACCTTGGCGGGCTTGGAGGTCGCGAGCGGCAGACTGCCCCCCACGATCCAGATCCGATGATGCGCGGCGGACTGCGCCAGAAAAGCCTGAACCGGTCCTTGCCCCTCGGCCTCGCGGCAGGCGAGCTTGTCGGTCTCGCGCTCGCCGAAGATCGAAAAATACTCTGGAAGCGCAACCAGTTGCGCGCCAGCCTCGACCGCCTCAGCAATCAGGCGAGCGGCCACCTCCAGGTTGTCCGCTGTCTGCGCGGTGGACACCATCTGCAGTGCGGCTACACGTAAGCTTGCGGGGGACGGATCATCCATGCTTGCGGTTTTCCTCGTATTGAAGCGCGGCCAATCGTGCGGGGTCCGGCGCTGCAGCCGCCTACGGTTGCGGGCTGTCGATGCGCGGCCGCGCTCGCTCGATCACGGTCGGATCGGTCCATGAGCCCTTGACCTCATACTCATAGCTGAAAATGTCGCGGAGCGGCTTTCGCAATGCCAGCTGTGCAAAAAAGGAACCCAGACCCACCGCAGGGTTCGCGACCGCCGCATAGGCGAGCGAAGCCAGCCCGGCGTTCAGCTCCGGACGCACGCGAATATTCAAGTGCTGCGTCTCGTCAGTCAGGTTCGCTTCCCCGCGGATCTCCACCAGTGCCTGAACACCCCTCATCGTGAACGCATCGGTGCGGGCAACGCCTGAGGCGAGGCTCGCCGCGCCGCGGATTTCGTCGAAGGCAAAGCCTTCGGCAAAAACATCGCGGAAATCCAGACTCAGCCGCCTAGGCAACGATTGCAGATTGAGTACGCCGATCAGCTTCGCGAGCCCGGGCTCGGTCTTCAAAAACTGGCCTCGCCCCAAATCGATATCGACCCAGCCCGAGACGCTCGGGTAGTGGATCGATAGCGGCGAGCCGTCCCAGGCAAGACGGCCCGAGAGCGCCCCGGCCCCACCCGCGAGCGCGCCCTGGATGCCGAAAGTCGCGAGGACCCGCCCCGGATCGGTGAGCGCCAGTCGGAAGTCGAGCTCGGTGCCCGCGTGAGCCGGGGCTGTCGCCGACGGGTCCGCTGAATGCCCAGCCCCAGCACCCAAACCGCCTGCAGGTGCGCCTTGCCCGGTGGCCGAAGGCAGCAGCGGGCGCCACGCACCCGAGGCCGACAGTCGCCCCCCGGGATGAGCCAGTTCCAGCCGGTCGAGTCGCCAAAACGCCTCGGCACCGGGGCCAACATTGAGCGCACTGAGGCTCAATGCGCCCAGGGGCCGCCCCGCCAACACCAGCCGATCCACCTCGAGGTCGAGCGCGGGCAGGCCGCCTGAGGGCAGATCAAGGGCGGGCCCATTCCGATCCTGCGCAGCACCGGCCGGTATCTCGAGCCGAGCCAATCGAGCAATCACCGCCCCGGCCCCGCCCGACCGCGCCGGCGGCTGCCAGTCGACGACGCCCTCGCCTTGCTCGCCGTTCACCCGAAAGCGCCAGCTCTCGCCCTGGCGCTCACCCAGCGCGCCGAAACGCCCGAACATCCGGCCCGCCCAAGCCGTCGTGTCCGCAGAAAGGACCAGCCGATCGACGGCTGACACACCGGACATGCCCGGCTCAGGAAGCGTCGCGCCATCACGGATCGGCTCATCGGTCCTGCCTCCCGCAGCCTGAGCCCATGCGGCTCGCCACGCATCGACATCAAAGTAGGGCAAATGGGCCGCGACAGCAAAACCCCGCTCGAGCCGGTCGGCCCGAATACCGAGGGACAGACTCCCGCGGACCCGCTCGAAGCGTCCAGTCCGGCGGTCCTGACGGCGCTCGGTCTCGAGCAAAAACTCGCCGCGCAAGCGTGCGCGAAGCTGCTCGATTGCGGGCGCCTCGACACGCGAACGTTGCCATTGAACCTGCAAGGGCCAGATTTCATCAGACGCCTTGGCAAGCGGCACGGGCAGCCGGCTGGCAAGGCCCTGGAGGTCAGAATCCAGGGTCAGCGACAGGCTCCCGGCTCGGGTGTCGACCACCATCCGGTACCCCGCTCCGCCCTGGATCAGACCCGACTCGCGACCACTCAGCCAGCGCTCGAGCGCGAGGGCATCGGCACGCCCTCGCGCCTCGACCCTGAGACGGCCATCGCGAGTCAGACGGGCCGAGGCCTCGGCCGGACCGCCGAGCAGATTCGCACGGATGTCCTCGATCGCAAACAGTTCATTGGCAAAGCGGATGTTGGCCGACAAGGACTCGAGCGGGGGCATATCCTGGGCAAGCAGAAGTCTGCCCTCGCGCAGGCGAAGATCCCCCTGGTACCGGGCGTCCCCTGCCCCCTGGTACAAGGGCATGTCGATGGCGAGTTCCAGCGACCCAAGAGCGGCGAGCTCAAAATCCAGCACGGCGGGATCGACCTGGCGTGCCAGCGGGCTGTTCATGAGGAAATCCATCATCCGCGCGGCGGGACCCTGCGCGAGGCCGGCCAGCTTGAGCTCGGGCTTGAGAAAGTCGTCAATCCGAGCCGTCACACCGGACAAGCCCACCCCCAATGTACGGGCCCGATCGGCGCCAATCGACATACTGCCCCGCTCGAAACGCAGGCGGGCCTCGATCGCCTCAATCGCTGGCCAGTCCGGCGCGAACTGCAGTTGCCCACTCGTCAAGCGGGTCTCGACCCAAAGCTCTCCCTGCGCCGGATCCCTGAAGGGAAAATGCCGCAGATCACCTCGCAAGACGAATCGGCCCTGGTCAGCCTGCCCGGCACGGACCGACCGCGCCACCCAGGCTCTCGTTTCTTCCCCCACCGCGATCGGCAAATAGCGCGCAACGCGCGAGGCCTGCGCCCGGGTCAAGTCGCCCCGTAGATCGACGATCCCGGGACCGGAGGTAACGTATCGATAACGGCCTGACACCTGGCCGGCCAGATCGGCATTGGAAAACCGGAGCGACTCGATATTGAGATCCAGGCCCTCAATCGCGTGGCCTCCCATAGCGACAGGCGATTCGGGTGAAGACTCGGCCGCGGGGACTCGCCAGCTCAATTCGCCGGCCAGCGCCGAGAAACTGAGCGCAGGCTGTGCAAAAACGCCGGGAAACGTCAGCACTGCCTGCCGGGAATCGATCCAGGCCCGCCCGCCCGTGGGGTCGAGCTCGATCCGACCACTGAGATTGGACCCAGAAGGCAAGCCGGGGGGGTTCGCCACAGTCCGCGCCGTGTTGCGAAGGCCCAGGCGCTGAACATCGAGCCGAAGCGTGTAGTCCGGTCGATCAGGACGCGTCCGCCACGCAAGGCCCACTGACTCCACCCTTCCCGTGGCCCGCCAGTGCTCAAGCGCACGTTGCCAGGCATCGGGCAGGGGCAAACGCTGGGTCGCGGCAAGCAGCGCGCCGGCATCGAAACCCTTGGAGGAGAGCGCAAGCTCGACCGGCGCGAGCTGAGCCGAGTCGAACAGCACACGCTGAGGGCGGTCATCCAGCTCGATGACAAGGCCAGCACCATCGGTCGCACGGAGCCGGTCGATGTCAAGCTCGATCAAGGGCCCGAGACCACGGCGGGCCCGCGCCTCGACCTCGAGCGCGCGCAGGGGCAACGCGCGCGCGCCGGAAGCGACCATGAGGCCGTCTGCACGCGTCTTGACCAGAAGGTCACGCCATTCGCCCTCGGCAAACTCGGACCAGACCATCAGCGGTCCACGGCCTCCCTGCAAGGCGGACGCCCAAGCGGGCGGCTGCGCGATACGCCCGAGCTCCCGGCCCAACTGCCGGAGATCAATCTCCCCCACACGCAGGTGCCACTCGCCGCGCCAATTGCGCGCGAGCAACGGATTGGCTCCGGGCGCAAGGTTTGCATCCAAGCGCAGCTCCACGCCAGCGGCCAGCTCAGCCAGACGCGGTACGTTGATGAGCCCCTGGTGACGGCCCGCGTCCCGCTCGGCGAGGAGTTCGATCCCGTCCAGCACATGCACGCCGCCGCCCACCCGATCGACCCAGTCGACCCGCAACCCCCGCAAGGAGAACGTCCGGGTGCCCAGCAGCCAGCCCCAGCCGCCCGAGCGGGTCTCCGTACGGTCGAGATCGATCAGCATGCCGCCCATGAGCCAGCGCCGGGGCTCCACCCGTTCGGCCTTGAGGACCGCATCCACGATCTCCAGCCGGGCTAGCTCGAAACGACCACTGAGCAGCGCACGAATCGACAGCACCGCATGCGCGCGCTCAAAGGCCCATTCGGGTTCGGACTGGCCGACGGTCACACTCAAGCGATGCACAGTCAGAATGGGGCGCCAGCCCTGAAAACCCGGCTCCAGGGCGTCAATGCTGACCCGCGCCTCAAACTGGGTCGAGAGCAGCGACTCGAGACGGGGACGCCAGTCGTCGAGCGAGGGCCAAATCAGGAATCGGACGGTCAGCGCAGTCAAACCCACTAACAGCGCGAAGCCGGAGACAAGTGCCAGACCCCATCGCGCGACGCGTCGGATCGGACCACCCGTCGAACGAGCGACCGCCTCCTGCCGAACGCTCGAAGCCGGCAATCCAGCGGGCGCGGAGACAGCGTGCGATGCACCATTGGGCGGAACGGAATTGTGCTGCGACAATGTGTGTGGCCTTCAGTGCGGGCTCAAGTCTTCCCTGGGCGCGATGACCGATGGTGTCAAGGTTTTAGCGATCAACCCGAAAGGATAACCGCTTCATGGGATCGGATCTGGATTTCGTGGCGCACCCTCTGTCGCCATTTTTCAGCCGCTCAATCGATTCGCTCGAACGCCGCGCAGCCTCGGGCGAGAACGTGCGGCAGCGGCTCGCCGCGCTGGCCGCCGAGCCACTCACGGGCCCTCGACTCGATGCGCTATTTGACTGGCAACTCGGGGAAACGGGTTCGACCGGGACTGCGCCCAATGCTGACGCCATCGGTCCCGCACTTCGACGGGTGCGACTCTGGACGATCCTCACTCTGATCGAGCGCGACTGCAGGGGGCTCGCGCCCGTCGAGGAAGTTTGTCAGACGATGACTGAACTCGCCTGCAGGACCACGTCGCTCGCCCTACGCGCGGCGGGCGACGAACTGACCCAGCGATTTGGACGGGCGCTCGACCTGGAGGGCCAACCGCAGGATCTGCTCGCAGTCGCGATGGGCAAGGGCGGCAGCGGCGAGCTCAACGTTTCCTCGGACCTCGATCTGGTGTTTGTGTTCAGGGACGGGGGTCAGAGCGAGGGGGCAACCGAGGAAGGCGCAGGGGTGCGTGCGGGCTCGCGGATTGCCGCAAGCGACTGGATGCACCGCGCCGCGCGCCGCACGATCGAACTGCTGGCCGAGCACACCGCCGAGGGCTTCGTCTTCAGGGTCGACACGCGGCTCCGCCCCAATGGCGATTCGGGCCCGCTCGTCGCCTCACTGGGCATGCTGGAACAGTACTTCTACGCGCAGGGTCGGGAGTGGGAGCGATTTGCGTGGCTGAAGGGCCGGGTCATCGCTGATTCCGGACAGGCCTCACGGGAAGCGCGTGCCGACGATGAAAAAACGTTGAACATGATCGTCACACCCTTCGTGTTCCGCCGCTATCTGGACTACGCGGCGTTCGCCGCGCTGCGGGACCTGCACGGCAAGATCCGGGCCGAAGTTGCCCGGCGCGGCGCTCGGGCAATCGAGTCGCTCGACGTCAAACTCGGCCGCGGCGGCATACGCGAGATCGAGTTCACCGCGCAGCTGTTCCAGATCGTGCGCGGTGGTCGCGACCCGGGTCTGCGCACCCCGCAAACGCTCGTCACCCTCGAGCGCCTGGCCGAACGCGGCAGCTTGAGCAAAGACGATGCGCGAATGCTCGCGGACACCTACCGGCTGCTGCGTCGCACCGAGCACGCATTGCAATACCGGGAAGATGAGCAGACGCATCGCTTGCCGGGCGACGACGAGCGACGCGCACCGATTGCGGCCATGCTGGGCATGCCGCTTGCAGCCTTCAATGACGCCATCGCGCAGGCCACCAGCCGAGTGGCGGCGGTGTTCGACCGGCTGCTCGCACCGGCCGAGCGCGGCCCGACCCGCACAGGTGAGAACACGGCGAGCGCGGTCGAAACCGACCCCGAGATCACGCGCCGCCTCGAGCAGCTGCGCGCGGGCTCGCGCTATGGCGCTGCGCGTCCGGAGATCCGGGAGGCGATCGAGCACCTGATTACGCTCGCGCAGAATCAGCGCACAGGCCCAGCCGGCATGGTCCGTTTGATCGACCTTCTCGAGTCGGTTTGCAGACGGCCCGCCTACGTGGCGCTGCTCAACCAGTTTCCCCAGGCCTTCAGCCGGGTGCTCAAGGTGCTTGACTGGGCCAAATGGCCGGCCGACTACCTGATGAAGCACCCCGTTGTGCTCGACGAACTCCTGGATGGCCAGTTGCTCGAGCCCACCGACCTCGCCCAATGGTCAACGCAACTCGAGACGCGCGTGATGACCGCCCGCCTGGGCGACGAGCCCGATGTTGAACAGCAGATGGATCTGGTGCGCGAGGCGCACCATGCCCAGGTCTTTCGGCTGATGGTGCAAGATCTCGGCGGGCTGCACAGCACCGAACGGATCTCGGATTTCCTGAGCGAACTCGCTGATCGCATTCTCGCGCTGGCGATCCGAGTGGTCTGGTCGCAGCTTCGAACCCGTTTCCGTGATCAGCCGAGAGTCGCTGCAATCGCCTACGGCCGACTCGGCGGCAAGGAATTGGGCTATGCGTCGGATCTGGACCTCGTGTTCGTCCACGACGACCCCGACGAGCGGGCGACCGAGGCCTACTCGATGCTGGCACAGCGCGTCTCAGGTTGGCTCTCGACGCGCACCGCCGCGGGTCTGCTGTTTGATACCGATCTGCGCTTGCGGCCCAACGGGAGCGCGGGGCTGCTGGTCTCCTCGGTCGAAGGTTTTGAGCGCTATCAACGCCAATCCGCCTGGGTCTGGGAACACCAGGCGCTCACCCGCGC
>JBIKTA010000072.1:0-8237 GCA_044348315.1 Burkholderiaceae bacterium
GGGCGACACCAGCCGGTCCGACTGCGTCCAGACCTGCGGCTCGTTCTCGAGAAGCCAGAGGAGCTTCAGGCCCACGCTCTGGGTGCTTGGCAATCGCCCGGAACGATTGAGCAACTCGTCGCGACCATAACGCCTCTCGATCGGAGCGATCAGGTCCCGCGCCCGGCTGTCGATACCGTACAGAATGGCTGGCCGCAAGGCTCGGCCGAGCCGATCGACCGGCACGAAACTCGCGCCAATCGAACAGACTCCGATCCCGACGACCTGACTCGCATCCGATCCCAACTGCAGGACGAGATCACGGAGGACCTCGCAGGTCTGGCGCCACCAGATTCGCTCCGCATCCATTTCCGCCCAGCCAGAACACGGATGATCGATCCCGTGGGGCCGCCGGCTGCGCGCACGCAGCCCCCCCTGCAAATCCACCGCAACCCCTTTGGTCGAGGACGAACCAATATCGATGCCGAGCAGGATCGGCGAATCAGGTCGCGACGGCATCTGCGGGCACGTGATCAGAAAGGGTGATCCCAGACCGAGGCCGCCGGATCGGTGAGCACATCGATCAGGAAGGGGCCGTCAAACGCGCGAGCCTGTTCAAGGGCGGCATCGAGCTCACCGGCTGCGCTTACGCGCACGCCCCCGCCCCCCATGGCCCGACACACCTGATCGAAACGGATATCGCCCAGATCGACCCCGTTATAGCGCGGTCCGTACTTGTGCAACTGCTCCTGACGGATATTTCCGTAACCGCAGTCGTTCATCACAACGATCGGCAACCTGAGTTTCAGACGGACCGCGGTCTCGATCTCCGTCAGACTCATGCCGATGCCACCGTCACCGGCCAGCACCACGACGTCGCGTTCGGGCGCAGCCATCTTGGCACCGATCCCAGCGGGCAAGGCATATCCCATATTGGAAAAATTGACCGGCCGCATGTAGTCCATGCGGTCCCGTATCGTCAGCAGATGCGTCCAGATTCCGCAATTGCTGGCATCGACGCACCAGACCGTATCATCGCGCCCGAATCGATCCAGCGCGCCGATCAGCTCCTGGGGCGCGACGGGACCACCCGCCTGCGATGTGACCGAGAGGGACTGCGCCCGCCAGGTCGCGCGCTCGGCCCTGAGCGAATCAAGCCAAGCCGCGCGCGCTGCCGGCGGCCCAACGGCAGCGTGCTGGAGCAACTGGCCGATCACGGCCTGCGCATCACCACACACACCGAGTTCGAGCGGGTAGCGGCGGCCGATTCGTGAGGGCTCAACGTCGACCTGAATCAGGTGGGGCAAGGCCAGCGACCAGCGCGAGGTACTGACCCCATTGAGACTGTTGCCAATGGCAACCACGAGATCGGACTGCGCAAGAATCGAATTGCTGAGCCGAGTCCCCACCCGCGAGCGTGCACCAAACACGTTGGGATGCGTCGTGGGCACCGTGCCAATGCCATTGAAAGTCGTGAGCACCGCACAGCCGAAACGTTCCGCGAGCTCCAGCAGCTTTGGGGATGCCCCCGAAACCCGGACACCGTTTCCGATCCAGAGCACCGGACGCTCGGCAGCGGCCAGGCGGGCGGCCAGGTCGCTCACCCGGGCAGGATCGGCATGCAGGCGCTGCGCACCTGCTTCGTGGCGTGTGGCCGGGCCCTCGAACGCCGTTTGCCCCTTCTCGAGCAGGTCACGGGCAAAGTCGAGGTGGACCGGCCCGGGCTTGCCGCTCATGGCCACCCTGAAGGCCTCGGCAAGCGCGCCCGACAGCTCGTCGGGATGCCGGATCTGAATCGACCATTTGACCAGAGGCGACAGCACGGCGACCGCATCAGCGTGCTGAGCGTCCTCCCAGGCCATGTCACGCAGGGTGTTGTTGACCGTGATCGCAATGACCGGGCAGGAGTCCCGCATCGCAGCCGACAGACCCGTCGCAAGATTGGTCGCACCCGGACCGCAGGTCGCCAGACACACACCGGGCCGACCCGTGATCCGCCCCCAGGACGCGGCCGCACTGACCGCGCCGTACTCGTGCCGCGTGGCAATGAAGCGTATTGCGCTGCCGATCAGGGCATCGTTGATCGACAAGGTATGTCCGCCCGGAATACCGAACATGTGCGTCACACCCTGGGTTTCGAGAAAGCGGATCAATTGAACAGCTGTCAGTTCAGTGCGCGTCGTCATTCATCAATCTCCAGCAGAAAGGGCCCGTAGCGCATCGCTTCGGATCAGATTCCAGATCTGCTCGATGCGAATCGCATAGTCGGGGCGGGTTCGTATTTCGGAGCGCGGGCGCGCGAAGTCATTGTCGATCTCGGCACGGATGATCCCGGGCCGTGCCGACATCACGACGATTCGGTCGGCGAGGTAGACCGCCTCGTCGATACTGTGCGTCACGTACACGACAGTCTTGCGTTCGGGACCGTCGCTCCACACGCGCAGCAGGTCATCCTGCATCAACTGGCGGGTCTGAGCGTCGAGCGCGGCCATTGGCTCGTCCATCAACAGGACCTGTGGGTCGTTGGCCAGCACCCGTGCCAGGGCACAACGCTGCCGCATGCCGCCTGACAGCTCGTGCGGATAGCGCGTCTCGAACCCGATCAACCCGACACGCTCGATCAGCTCGCGCGCACGCGCCTCGCGATCGGCGCGGGACCAGCCTCGTGCCTTGGGTCCAAACGCGACGTTCTCCAGAACGGTCATCCATGGAAACAGTGCGTAATCCTGAAAACATACGCCCCGCTCGGGCCCAGGCCCGGTGATCGGTGTCGACCCAAGCATCACCCGGCCACCGGTCGGCACGACGAGTCCTGCGATCACCGACAGCAGGGTCGATTTTCCACAACCGCTGGGCCCGACGATCGCAACGAATTCGCCGGGATGGATATCGAGATCGACGGGTCCGAGCGCCGCAATGCTCTCTCCGGTGCGCGCATTGCGATACACCATCGATACCCCGCGGCAAGTCACGCCCTCAGGCGATCCAGTCACTGTCATGCCCCTACCTCGCCCAAGGCGTCAGCCGCCGCTCGAGCCGACGAAAGCCGGCATCGATCGTGAGCGCGACGATACCGACCGTGATCATCCCGACGATGATGTAACGGAGTTCCAGCGAGTAGGAGAGGAAGATGAACATCATCTGCCCGATCCCGCCCGAGGCACCGCCGCCCGATTTCGAGCCCACCGTCATTTCCGCAGCCACGATGGCCGCCCAGCCCACGCCCATCCCGAGGCGGGCCCCCAGCACGATCGCGGGCAGCGCGCCCGGAATGATCAGGTCGCGAATGATTCGCCAACGACCTGCACCGAGCGTGCGTGCGGCATCGATCAGGCGCTGATCCACGGCGCGCAGACCCGCCAGCGTGTTCACAAACGACGGGAAGAAGACCGCATACCCGACGATGAAGATCGCCGCCCAGGTGCCGGTCCCAAACCAAAGAATTGCGAGCGGAATCCAGGCAATCGGTGCGACCGGGCGGAAGGTCTCGATCAGAGGATCCAACAGGTATTCAACCGGCCGCCAAAGCCAGACGAGCACAGCGGCAATCACCGCAAGGGAAAATGCGATCGTGAATCCACTCGCGATCCGGATCAGACTCTGTAGCAGCGATCGGGGTAACTCGCCGCTTTGGGTCAATTCCCAGAAGCCGAGCAGCACGCCCAGGGGTGTCGGCGCAATCCCGGTCTGCGAGGCGTCGGCGGGTGCCAGCCACTGCCAAACGATCAGGATGACAACCGGTATCGCGAAACCCCGCAGCAGGGCCAAGCGGGCCTGACCGCTTGCGACGCTTGATTCAGCCATGCTGCCTCCACCCGGTCCACCAGGGGGTGAGCGCAAAGGCAGTACGGCGCAGCGCCCAGTCCATCAGATACCCCAGGAAGCCGATCGTCAGCACGCCCACGAGCACCCGACTGCTCATCAGCATGGTGCGATTCCACTCGATCATGTAGCCCAGGCCCGAGGGCGCGCCGATCAGTTCCGAGGCAATGACCGCCATCCAGCCGACGCCCAGACCCAATCGAGCCCCGACGAAGATCATCGGCAGGCAGGCCGGCAATACGATGGCACGCACAATCAACGCGCGAGAGGCACCCAGGGTCAACGCTGCATTGAGCAGGCCCGGGTCGACCTGACGAACGGCGCCAGCTGTGTTGACCAGCACCGGAAAGACCGCGCCATAAAAAATGATGAAGTGCGGGAGCGCCTCGCCGACCCCCAGCGCATAGAGCGCCAGCGGAATCCAGGCGATGCCCGAAATCGGGCGCAGGGCTTCGACCACGGGCGTCACGTACTGCGCGAGCGACCGGGATAGCCCCACCGCGAGCCCGACCGGAATCCCAATCGCACAGGCGATCAGGAAGCCCGCAATCAGTCGGCGGATCGTACTCGCGACGTGGTTGAAAAGCTCTCCCGATCCAACCAGATCGACGGCTTGCACAAAGACCTCAGCGGGCCGCGGCAGCGTGTTGGGCTTACCCACCCAGATCGCCGCCGCATGCCAGACCAACGCGAAGAGCCCGAGCGCCAGCGCGTATCTCACGACACCCGAGAAGGCTGCGCGCAGACCGGACGCGTTCATGCGCGACGGCGCCTTACTTCCGCGTGAACTTCGAGTGATCCCACATCACCGCGCCACGAATGTCCGCAGCCTGGTCGCTGAAGGCCGTGGCGGCGGGATGCTGGCCAGCTCGCTCCCAGGCCTCTCGAGCCAGGGGTGCGATCGGCTCGATATTGCGCACCACATCGTCCCAGGAGAGCTCACGCGGCAGCAGTTTGGCTTCGCGCATAAAACGGGAATTGGCCACGAGACTGCGCAGGTCGCCCTCGGTCAGCCAGGTCCAGGTGCGCTTGAAGAGGAGGTCGTCGCGCACGATGATGCTGCCCTGCTCAGGCGGGAGCTTCCAGTATTCCTTCGCGAGATCGGACACCGACCCGGGATCCATCTTTGCCACCTCAGCCGTGGCGCGATTGAGCGCCGTCAGAAAGGCGACGATGAGCTTGGGGTGCTGCTTCACGAACTCCCCGCGCCCGACCCACATGGTGCGATGCAGGTAGTAGCCTTCAGGGTAAAAATCAGATTTCTTCACCGAGGGCACCGGATGACCGGCACCCTTGCCCAAGGGTCCCTGATAGGCCGTTCCGGTGCGTCCGAAATTGTCGACCAGACCCTCCAGGGTCTGCCGCTCCTGTCCGAGCAGGAAGGAGGGTGTGATCAGGGTCACCGCATCGAGTCCCTTCGGCATCGATGCGAGCATGGTGAAGCTCGGCGACTGCACCATGGTGATGCCCTGGGCGACGGGGTCAGCGTTGCCGAAATGGGCCTTCAGCAGCATTGCGAGAAAGAAGTGCGGATCCCCGCCCAGCAAAGTGCCGATACGCTTGCCTTTCAGGTCTTCGATGGTGCGGATCGACGAGCCCTTGGGCACTGCAACCTGAAAATTGAGCCCTCCCTCGGCCAGAGCCAGCACATGGATGGGCTGGCCGCCCGCGATATTGCGCACGATCGGGACATTCCCCCAGACGCCCATGTCGAGCTTGCCGGCCTGCATGGCCTCGACCTGAGGCGGCGCCGACGGGTAGTCGCGCCAGTCGAGCGTGATCCGGTAACCGTGGCGTGCAGCCTCGGTCTCGAAGCCCCGGGTCTTCATCATGTGCTGGGTGATCGGACTGTTCAGCGCCCCCCACGGGAGCCGGCCCAGCGACACGGTCAGGCTTTTCTCCTGGGCCCCGACCGATACCGGCAGGGCCCAACCCACGGCCGCGAACGACAGTACCGCAGTCGTGGCCATTCGACGAATACGAAGTCTTGCAGACATGCTGGTCTCCTTGGCAGGTGTTATTCGAATCGCATCAGCTCAGCCCCCTGGTCCGACGGGCGACCAGAAGCGAACAGGTCACGGAACCCATCAGGCGGCGCTCCTGCGCACGCGCCGACTGGACTCCCGGGCCACGAACTCGGGCTTCAGTTCCAGGAACTCAACCGGGTGCGCCGGGTTCTCGATCCGGCGCATGAGCATGTCGACCGCAATCGAGCCCATGGATTCAGTCGGCTGCTCGACACTGCTGATCGGCACGCGCAACAGGTCCAGCCAGTCACTGCGATCGTTGGTCACGATCGCCATTTCCGCAGGGACGCGAACCCTACGCGCTTTCAGCACCCGCAAAGCTCCCTGCAGCATCGCGACGTTCGATACGAATACGGCATCTGGCGGGCTCGAGGAGTCGAGCAGCGCGCACATCGCCTGCCGACCACTCTGCTCGTCGAAGCGTCCCTCGGCAATCAGGCTGGGATCAACCGCCAGCCCACGCTCGGCCAGCGCCGAACGGTGTCCCTCGAGCCGGCTGCGCGCATCACTCAGATGCAGCGGGCCGGTAATCAGGCCGATGCGGCGATAGCCGGAGTCCACCAGATGACCGATCGCCTCGCGAGCGCCCCAGAAGTGATCAACGACCAGCATGTCCGCGGGTACGCCGCTCACGCGACGTCCGAGCAGCACGACGGGAAAGCCCTCGGGCATCGCCAACGCTTCGCCCCCGCTCGAAGGTAGACACGAGGTGAGGATCAGCCCGTCAACGCGCAGTCCGATCATTGAGCGAACTGCGTCGGCCTCCTGCGCAGGATCCTCATCAGTCGTAGCCGTGAGTACCCGGTAGCCGGCCTCGCGTGCTGAACGCTCGATGGACTCGGCAACACGGGCGAAGTAGGCATTGCGCACGCTGGGCAGCACCAGACCAATGACGCTGGAACGGCGCATGACCAAGCCTTGCGCCATGACGTTGGGCGAGTAATTGAGCCCACGCGCCATCTCGATCACCCGCTCGCGGGTGACCTGAGCCACCCGCGGGCTTCCGTTCAGCGCCAGCGACGCGGTCGCAACCGATACGCCGGTTCGCCTGGCCACGTCTGCCAACGTCGCATGCCGAGATACTCGATGCCCTCTCGCCTCGCGCAAATCCGTCCCCCTCTGTTCCCTTGTCGCCGCGCGCAAATTTCGAAAAGCGCTTGTCGAGAAATTTTGTTAAAACGTTTTAAATCAGTCTAGGGGTACGAATCAGGGCTTGTCAAGAAGATTCATCGGGACTCGCGATACGCGGGTCGGCGCCGAACCGGGCCTTAAGCTTGCAGCGCGCACCGACCCCCTGTCACTGACCGAGCCCGCCGCCCATGTCATTCCGAATCGCTACTCCCAACGACCTGCCAGCCCTCGTCCGCATGCTGGCTGATGACGCAATCGGCGGCGCCCGCGAAGCGGTCTCACCCGAGGCCATGGACCGCTATCGACTCGCGTTCGAAGCGATCGATCGCGATCCGAACCACCTGCTGATCGTCGCGGTTGATGCACATGATGCGCCGATCGGGGTGCTGCAACTCAGCCTCCTGCCCTGCCTGACCCATCAGGGCAGCTGGCGCGCGCAAATCGAGGGGGTTCGCGTCGCATCGACGCGTCGCGGCTCAGGGATCGGTCGAGCGATGATCGGGCACGCCGTCGATCTTGCCCGCGCCCGGGGCTGTGCGATGGTGCAGTTGACCACCGACAAGCGGCGGGAAGATGCGATCCGTTTCTATACAGGCCTTGGCTTCAGTGCCTCGCACGAGGGCATGAAGCTGAGTCTGCGCTGAGGGAGAACCACCTGGTGTCGCGCGCCCCCCCCCTGAAGCGCCCGATCAGTCTCTCGCACCCGGTTTTGGCCTGCCGGCGTGGGCTCAAAGCAGCACGATGTGCTCGGCTCGGGCGCCGCGCACCGCAGAGAGCGGAATCCGCTGATCGAAACTGACGAAACGCCCTGCATGCCGGACCGCGAGCGCAAGCAGGTAAAGGTCTGACAGCTGCCGGGCACTGTGAATGTGCAGGTGCTCGAAACGCTCGGCGTCCAGGAGGCTGAAGTCATCGGACCAGAAAACATGGCTCGCTGACTGGGTCGACCGCCTCAACATCCTTACGATTTGGCTCAGCGGCTGAGGGTTGCTGTAGCTGGGCTGCGACATGATGCGCAGACAACCATTCTGGGTGAGCGTACAGGACGCCCAGCCGAAATCCGCATGGTCGATAAACCACTGGCTCGCGACACGATGATGCACATGGTCGACATCGTGGAGGGCAATCAGGACATTGACGTCAAGCAGCGCGCGCATGACAGGCAGCATCCTCTGGCAAGAGAGCCGACTCAAACACCTTCGGCATCGCGCAAGCGGTCGATCTGCTCGTTGGTGACGAGGCCACCTCGGGACGGTAAGGGATGGATACCGTAGGTCG
>JBIKTA010000073.1:0-8233 GCA_044348315.1 Burkholderiaceae bacterium
TACGACCGAAATGCCCTTCACGTCCGATCGCGACTGCGCCGCGGGGGCGCCCGTTTTGTCGGGAAGTGGCCGGGCTGCCGGGATCGGCCCCACGCCCGGCTGAGCGGCAGGATCGGTCGATAACGCCAAGACAGCCGGTGCAGCAGGGTCAGTTGGTGAAGGCGAAGCCGCCGGAGTGGACGGGCCAGACAGTGTCGAAGGTGGCGGGACCTCTGAAGGATCGCGGCTTGCGAGACCCGCCGCCGGTTGGGCAGCAGGCTCAGTTGGCGGGACTGCAGGCTCTCCGGCGGACTGGGCTGGCGTTTCGCCCTTGGCTTCGGCCGTCGTATCGCCGGCCGGCTTGACCGTCGATTGTGTCGAGGGCTGAACTACTTGCGCAGCAGGGGCGAGCGGCCCGAGCACTTCACCCGAAACAGCCAGCGCTGTAGGCGCCACGGGAGATGTCCCCGGCAACCGCTCGGGTGGCGGCGCAGATGCATTGGTGGCGGGGGCGCTCCGCTGCTTTTGAAGGAGCTCCAGGAGACCTGCAACATTCTTCTTCAGGAATTCGATCGTCGAGCGGTCCTCCTGGCGCGCAGCCTCAAGAGCAGCCTGGACCTCGGACTGAACGACAGCCTGGACCTCGGTACGTATTCGTTGGTCAATCGATGACGGCGTTCCTGCGGTCGCCTGCGGCGCAGCAGGGGCTACGCCCTCAACTGTTACCGAGGCCGGCTTGGGCTCCGGCTTGGGCTCCGGCTTGGGCTCCGGCTTGGGCTCCGGCTTGGGCTCTGCGACCGGCGCTGTGATCGCGGGCTCAGCCACCATAGGCCCCCCCCCGCGGGCAGACGACTCCACCGAATCAGTCTCTCGCCGAATCGCTGCCCTCGCATCGGCCAGATTGATCGCCTGAATCCGCTCGAGGCTCGAAACCTTCAGCCGCGTGCCCACGCTCAGCTGATGAATGCTCCCGCCAACAAACATCGGTCGGTTTTGGTCGAAAAGCGCCCACTGGATCTGCTCGATAGCGAGGTCATCGCGGAGCAGCCTGCGGGCGATCACGCCTAGCGTGTCACCCTGACGCACTTCGACCTCGGACGGCCAGGCGGGCGCTGTACGCCCGGTCGCTGTGGCGGCCGATCCCGGCACCAGTACGGCGAGGTGCGGCGGCAGCGCGGGAATCAGCAAGGGCCCGGGAGCCGCCTGAGCGGAAGAGCTATCGACTGGGCGGGCAGTCTCACCATTTCGTCGAATCAGATCAGCCAAGGGGTCCACCTGAGCCGATCCGGCGACGGCCTTTGGCGCGACCGAGGCCGCACTCGAAGTTCCCCTGGACGTATCCAGGCGAAACACCCGACTGCCCTCGACGGGCGTATTGAGCCGATTAGTGGACGGCGGGCCGACCGGAATGTCGTAGAGCACGGCCTCGGAGACCAAAGGCGTGTCGATCCGGACGGTGACGGGCACGCGATTGCGCGTGACGGTCACAAGCGATCGAATTCTCAGGATCCGCTCGCCCTGAATACGGCCAGGCACGACCGAAACGGTCAGATCGCCCTCGCGCGGACGCCCTCCGCCCCAACCATCACGGTCGGAGTCGACTTTCACGGAAGGCGTCAAGGGCTCGTCACCGAGCTTGCGTACGCGAACCTCTGCGTCGAGGTGCTCGCCGAGCGCTGAACGGATGAAGAGCGGCCCGAGTTCGGCTGCCCGGACCCCGCCGGCCAGGCCGAGCAGAAAAGCAAACGCCAGCAAGGCTGACGGGAAGATCATCCAGGCCGGGCCGAATACGCGCCGGACTGACGGGGACGGCCTCATGCGCGGCACGTTCCGATCGGGCATTCGGCGCGCACTCCGGCAATCATGGCGGAATCGCTCCCCCCCCTCAGTCAATCAGAACTCGAAGCATCCGGCGCAAGGGCTCTGCCGCGCCCCAGAGCAGCTGATCACCCACTGTGAACGCACTGATCATGCCCTCACCGACAGCAAGTTTCCGCACCCGCCCAATCGGAATCAGGAGGCTGCCCGAGACCGCCGCCGGGGACAGCTCACGAATGCTCACCTCACGCTGGTTTGGCACCAGTCTAACCCATTCATTACCCGAGGCAATCAATGCCTCAATCTCACGCATCGGTAAATCGCGCTTGAGCTTGATCGTCATCGCCTGACTGTGGCAACGCATGGCCCCCACCCGAACACACAAACTCTCAACGGGTATATGCCCGGGACCGGAGGCGGGCAGGCCGAGGATCTTGTTGAGTTCAGCGTCACCCTTCCACTCCTCACGCGACATGCCGTTGCCCAGATCCTTGTCGATCCAGGGAATCAGACTGCCTGCAAGCGGCACGCCAAAATGCTCGACCGGAATCGAGTCGCCGCGCAAGGTCTCGGACACGCGACGATCGATGTCCAGAATAGCCGACCCCGAATCGGCAAGCTGAGCGGCCACCGCACCATGCAGGCTGCCCATCTGCTGCAACAACTCGCGCATGTTCTGGGCACCGGCCCCGGATGCCGCCTGGTAAGTCATCGAGGTCGCCCAGTCGACCAGATTCTCACGGAGCAGTCCGTTCAGGGCCATCATCATCAGGCTAACCGTGCAGTTCCCGCCGATGAAGTCGCGCGTACCCTGCTCGAGCGCGGCTCGAATCACGTGAAGGTTGAGCGGATCGAGAATGATGACCGCATCATCCTTCATCCTCAAAGCCGAGGCCGCATCGATCCAATAACCTTTCCAACCCTGCTCCCGCAGGGCTGGATGCATGGCATGGGTCCAATCCCCTCCCTGGCAGGTCAGGATGGCATCCATGCGCGCGAGCGCCTCGACCGAGCCCGCATCCTGCAGGCGCTCAGCCCCCAGAGGCGCCACCCCGCCCGCATTGGACGTACTGAAAAAAACCGGCTCGAAATGCGAGAAGTCGTCCTCCTGCTGCATCCTCTGCATCAGGACCGAACCGACCATCCCTCGCCAGCCAACGATTCCGACCCTCATCACGCCTCTCCCGCAGACACCTCTTAGGGCGTCCACCTGCGACCAACCCCGCTCACAACATGCGCCGAGCCCGCCCGCACCTCAGGCTGCCAACGCCGCGATCACCGCATCGCCCATCACGCGGGTCGACACCGTCTGACGACCCGCTTCGGCAATGTCGGCTGTACGCAGACCCTGCGCAAGCACTTTGCGGACCGCCGCCTCGACCCGATCGGCCGCTTCGGCCTGCGAAAGGGAATAACGAAGCAACATGGCAAGCGACAGAATGGTCGCCAGAGGGTTGGCCACCCCTTTGCCGGCGATGTCCGGCGCCGATCCGTGGATGGGCTCGTACATGCCGAAATTCCTGGAATTGAGCGAGGCCGAAGGCAACATGCCGATCGAACCCGTCAACATGGACGCCTCATCCGAGAGGATGTCCCCAAACATGTTGCCGGTGACCATGACATCAAACTGTTTGGGATTGCGGACGAGTTGCATGGCCGCATTGTCGACATACATGTGCGTGAGCTCGACATCACCGTAATCGGCATGCAGCTCGGTCACGACGTCGCGCCACAACTGCGTTGTCTCGAGCACGTTGGCCTTGTCGACCGAACACACGCGCTTCGACCGTTTGCGCGCGGTCTCGAAAGCAAGCCGGGCGATGCGACGGATCTCGCCCTCGGTGTAGCGCATGGTGTCGAACCCCTCGCGCTCGCCACTTTCGGTCATGCGAATGCCTCGCGGCTGGCCGAAGTAGATGTCGCCTGTCAGTTCGCGCAGGATCAGGATGTCCAGACCCGCGACGATCTCGGGGCGAAGCGTCGAGGCGTGCGCGAGTTCAGGGAAAACGGTGGCAGGTCGCAGGTTCGCGAACAGATCGAAATGCTTGCGCAGTCTGAGCAGGCCCTGCTCGGGGCGCATCGCGCGCGGCAGGCTGTCGTACCGGGGCCCCCCCACGGCTCCGAACAGAATCGCATCAGACTGTTCGCACAGGCGAAGCGTGGCCTCAGGCAAGGGATCGCCCGCTGCGTCGTACGCCGCGCCCCCGACGACAGCCGCTTCGGTCTCGATGGGCAGGCCATCTCGCACCAGAACCTCGATGACTCGAAGCGCCTCGCCAGTGATCTCTGGCCCGATTCCGTCACCCGCCAACACTGCAATCTTCATGCTCATCCTCAACAACAATAAACACCGCCGCTCAGAATTCCGCCCCTCAGGCGCTGAGTGAGCGCCCGAGCCAGGGCTGCTCGGCCAGTCGCTTGGCCTCATAGTCCCGAATCCGGTCAGCGTGTTGCAAGGTCAAACCGATCTCGTCGAACCCATTGACCAGGCAATATTTCCGGAACGGGTCGATCTCGAAACTGAAACTGCGTGAGCCATCGCTGGTGCTGACCGTCTGCGCCGGCAGATCGATCACCAGTTCGAAACCCAAAAACGCATTGACCTGATGGAACAACCAGTCGACTTCCGTTTCGGACAACCGAATCGGCAGCACGCCGTTCTTGAAGCAGTTGTTGAAGAAAATGTCGGCAAAGGATGGCGCGATCAGTACCCGAAAGCCGTAATCCTCCAGCGCCCAGGGCGCATGCTCGCGCGACGACCCACACCCAAAATTCTTGCGCGCGATCAGTACCGATGCGCCTTTGTAGCGCGACTGGTTCAACACGAAATCGGGATTCAGCGGCCGGATGGCGTTATCCATGCCGGGCTCGCCGTGGTCCAGATACCGCCACTCGTCGAACAAATTGGGGCCAAAGCCGGATCGCTTGATCGACTTGAGAAACTGCTTGGGGATGATCGCGTCGGTGTCGACGTTCGCACGGTCGAGCGGGGCGACCAGACCACGGTGGATAGTGAGGCTCTGCATGTTGGCGCTCCGTTATCGCAGCGACGAGACGTCGACGAAATGACCCGCTACCGCAGCCGCAGCGGCCATCGCCGGACTGACCAGATGGGTACGACCGCCAGCCCCCTGCCGCCCCTCGAAATTGCGATTGGAGGTCGAGGCGCAGCGCTCACCCGGCTCAAGTCGGTCGGCATTCATGGCCAGACACATCGAACAACCGGGCTCACGCCACTCGAAACCGGCGTCTCGAAAGATGCGATCGAGCCCCTCGGCCTCGGCCTGCGCCTTGACGAGGCCAGAGCCTGGAACGACCAGCGCCTGCTTGACGTTGGCCGCGACGCGACGGCCACGGGCGACCGCCGCAGCCTCGCGCAGGTCCTCGATGCGGGAATTGGTGCACGAACCGATGAACACCCGATCGAGGCGGATGTCGGTGACGGGCGTATTGGGCGTGAGCCCCATGTAGACAAGCGCCCGGGCCATGCCCTCACGGCGAACCGGATCCTTTTCCTTGTCCGGGTCGGGCACGCGATCATCGATCGTCACCACCATCTCCGGCGAAGTCCCCCAGGTGACCTGGGGTCGGATCGAAGCCGCGTCGATCTGAATGACCGTATCGAAGCGCGCGCCCGGATCGGAGCGAAGATCGCGCCACAGCGCCACAGCGCGATCCCACTCCAGACCGGAGGGCGCGAGCGGCCTGCCCTTCAGATAATTGATCGTCACGTCATCGACCGCCACCATGCCGGAACGGGCGCCCGCCTCGATCGCCATGTTGCAGACGGTCATCCGGCCCTCCATGGAGAGACCGCGGATCGCAGAACCACCGAATTCGATCGCATAGCCGGTGCCGCCTGCCGTGCCAATCCGACCGATCACCGCAAGCACGATGTCCTTTGCGGTGACCCCGCGAGCCAGAACACCGTCGATCTGGATCAACATGTTCTTCATCTTCTTTGCGACGATCGTCTGGGTGGCGAGCGCGTGCTCGACCTCCGAGGTGCCGATCCCGAAGGCCAGACAGGCAAACGCACCGTGCGTGCTCGTGTGCGAGTCGCCGCACACCACGGTCATGCCCGGGAGCGTGGCGCCCTGCTCGGGGCCGATCACATGGACGATGCCCTGCCGCCGGTCGTTGATATCGAAATACGTGAGACCGTAGGCGCGGGCGTTAGCGTCGAGCGTCTCGACCTGAAGCCGGGCAATTGGATCGTCGATGCCGACGCTGCGATCGGTGGTGGGGACGTTGTGATCGACCACCGCGAGGTTGGCGCTCACCCGCCAGGGCTTGCGATCGGCAAGTCGCAGGCCTTCGAAGGCCTGCGGACTCGTCACCTCGTGAACCAGATGCCGGTCGACATAAAGCAGTGTCGTGCCATCGGACTCGGCATGGACGGCATGAGCGTCCCAGAGCTTGTCATAGAGAGTCTTCAGCATGAGGGTCATTGCGCAATCCTGTTGGACTGAGAATAACCTTCGATTATGCCATGCACCCCGCTGAGTGCCACATGGCCGCTGGACATCTGCGAAGCCCGCGCCGACAATCCGCTCCGCCCACATTCATGCACGGAAAAAGGAACGATCATGGGACAACTCATCACGCTCACCGCATCGGACGGCAAGTCGATCAGCGCCTGGCGCGCCGCGCCCAGCGGCCCCAGCCGCGGGGGACTGATCGTCTGCCAGGAAATTTTTGGGGTCAACAGCCATATCCGCTCGGTCTGCGAGGGATTCGCAGCCGACGGCTACGATGTCATCGCACCGGCCTTCTTTGACCGAACGGAAACCGGCATCGAACTGGGCTACACCAGCGACGACGTCAACCGCGGCCGCGGCCTGATGTCCAAGGTTCCGCTAGCCGACGCTCTGCTCGATGTCCGCGCCGCCCTTGCCGTCCTGGCGCCGGCCGGTCGGGTGGGCATTGTTGGCTATTGCTGGGGCGGTACCGTGGCTTGGGCAGCCGCCACACGCATCGAAGGGCTTGCCTGCTCGGTGCCGTTTTACGGTGGCGGCATCGCAGGGCTTGCGGGCGAGACGGCGCGCTGCCCGGTCGAAATGCACTTTGGCGAGACCGATCACGCCATCCCAATGAGCGACGTCGAGAAGGTGAAAGAGGCCCAGCCCGGCATCACCGTGCACGTCTACCCGGCCGGGCATGGCTTCAACTGTGACCAGCGGGGTTCCTACCACGAGGCGAGCGCCCAACTGTCGCGCGAGCGGACGCTGGCGTTTCTCCGCCGCTACGTCGGCTGAGCACGGTCAAGCCTGACGCCAAGGGGGCGGCCTTTTCTCGAGAAAGGCTGTGAAACCTTCCTGCGCGTCGGGCTCGATCATGTTGCAGGCCATGGTCTGGCTGGCAAGCTGATAGGCCGCGTCAACACCCATTTCGAGCTGCCGGTAGAAGAGCTCCTTGCCGCGCGCGACCACGCCCTCGGGCTTGGAGACGATTGCGTGGCAGAGCGCGGCAATCTCGTCGTCGAGCCGGTCGGCTGCCACCACACGATTGACCAGACCGCGATCGCACGCGGTCTGCGCATCGATGAATTCGCCGGTTACCAGCATCTCGAAGGCCTGCTTGCGGCCCAGGTTGCGGCTAAGCGCGACTGCAGGTGTCGAACAAAACAGGCCCAGATTGACACCTGAGACCGCAAAGCGGGAGGTGGTCGAGGCCACCGCCAGATCGCAGCTGGCGACCAGCTGACAGCCTGCTGCGGTCGCCAAGCCATGCACCCGGGCGATGACTGGCTGCGGAACACGCTGGATGGTGCGCATCAATCGCGTGCATTGCGCAAACAGGGTCTGGTAGGCCTCGATTCGACGGTCTTCGAGCATTTCTCGCAGATCGTGTCCGGCACAGAACGCCCGGCCCGCTCCGGCCAACACAATGGCCCGGACCGACCGATCACCGGCCAGCGAGTCGAGCGCCTGTTGCAACGCCGTCATCATGTCCGAAGAGAGGGCGTTGTAATGGTCTCCTCGCAGCATCGTGATCCGGGCAACCGAATCGGCAGGGCGATCTTCAGCGATCCATTCAGCGGGGCCGACTGCACTGGATGACTGAGGCGATCGCGGCGACATACTTGACGGCTTCATTACAGCCTCCTGAGGTCAAAACCCTTACAAATACTGACCAGACCCGTCGAAACTGTAGCGCTCTCGCATCGCTCACAACGAACCGGCTTTCCGGGTTCGGATCTGCGTGAGACACTCTTGAAATGGTTTGTCTGGTCCGCCGAAGTCATTCTATTCTCCTCAGGTCGCTCGCGGTGCTGCTTCTCCTTCTGGGTGAAGCGCCGAGCCCGCTCGCGCAGTCTGCGCCCCCACAGGTGGGTGCAGGCGTGCCATCGCATCGCGATTACAACACCCGGCCCGAGGTGCAGGCATTCATTCGAGACATGGTCGGGCGTCATGGTTTCGAGGAAGACACCCTC
>JBIKTA010000075.1:0-8113 GCA_044348315.1 Burkholderiaceae bacterium
GTCGATGTCCTGAGCAATCTGGCGCAACTCAGGCTCACGAGCGATTCGCCCGACTTCGTGGCCCCAGAGCACATCACCGTTAGGTTGATCCATGCAACCGAGGCCGATCTCGATCACCGCATCCTCTTGTCAAAGGTCGCAAGCGATCGCTGGGAAGCGCCGTTCGCAGCACCCCTGCGCGGGCGATGGACGATGCAGATCGAAGACCCGGCGCGAAGCTGGAGACTGCTTTCCAATCTCGTTGATCCGGCCGCTCGGCTCGACATCACGACGCACGACGTCGTGCCAACGCGCTGAGCGCCCACCACAGACCCAAGGCGAGGAGACGCACAGATGAACCCACCCAGGCCGATCGGCGACCGGCGCTCGGGGCGCTTTCTGATGCAGGTGCTATGGCCCTCTTTTCTGGTCGCGGTGGTCGCCGAGGGACTCTTTTTCTCACTGATCGACCCACTCGAGATCAGCTTGGTGTCCCAATATTTGGGCGACAGTCGCGAAGCGGCCTACACGATCGGGTTCTTTGTGTTCTGGGCGCTGCTGGCTGCGGCGAGTACGCTCACCTGGATGCTGGCCGATACGCCACCCGCGCAAGCCCTGGAAATCGATGAGCGCGCGCGCCGCCATCAGGACAAGTCGCTGATCGGACGGTAGGGCGATCTGAACAAAGCGGCACACGATGGGCAACACAAGACGTGCAATATGCCCGCGCGCGCGTCGTTGGGCTTTGGCTGACTTATCGGAATAGCTGCCCGGGGTCCTGGGGCGCTTTGTCGCTGCCCCCTGCACCGCCACCGAAGGGATTGAAGGACGGCATGCCGCCGCCCGCAGCACCGCCCGCCTCAAACGGATTGTTTTCGATACGGATTTCGACCTTTGACGGATCGACCTGGGGCACGCCGTCCTTGTAGTGGGTGACAAGCCCGGGGAAGGCCAGGACGATCGCCACCATCAAGAGCTGAATTCCGATGAAGGGCACCGCGCCCCAATAAATCTGTCCCGTCGTCACAGGCGCAATCCGGCGTCGCGTGACCTTGTCGAGATACTCACTTCCAGGCGCAACCGATCGCAGATAGAAGAGCGCAAACCCAAAAGGCGGATGCATGAACGAGGTCTGCATGTTCACCGCGAGCAAGACACCGAACCAGATCAGGTCGATCCCGAGCTTGTCCGCGACCGGCGCCAGAAGCGGCACGACGATGAACGCTAGTTCAAAGAAATCGAGGAAAAACGCCAGCAGAAACACCAGGATGCTGACGACGATCAGAAAGCCCGTCTGTCCACCCGGGAGGTCGACCAGCAGATGCTCGACCCAGATATCGCCATCCACACCACGGAAGGTCAAACCGAACACGGTCGACCCGATCAGGATGAACATCACGAAGCAGGAAAGCTTCGCGGTGCTGTCCATGGCCTGTTTCAGCAAACTGATCGTGAGCCTGCGCCGTGCAACCGCCATCACGATTGCACCCACTGCACCCATCGCACCGCCTTCAGTCGGCGTGGCCACACCGATGAAGATCGTGCCGAGCACGAGAAAGATCAACGCGAGTGGCGGAATCATGACAAACGTCACCCGCTCGGCAATCAGCGAGAGCAATCCCAGTCGCAGCACACGATTGACCACCGCAATCGCAAATGCGGTCAGGCCCGCGACCAGCACCTGAATCACGATCCGCTCGTCGATGGGTGACTTCTCAGGAATCAGCCAGTGATTGGCCGCCATCGCCGCGAGGACGGCGATGACGAGGAGCAACAGCAGCGACCGGTTGCCGGTCTCGCCCGAAGGCTCCACAAAGGTGCGCGCCTCGGGCGGGAGCGCAGGCGCCACACTGGGGCGAAACCAGGCCATCACGAACACGTAGACGAGGTAGCTGAGCGTGAGCAACAGACCCGGCAGCATCGCGCCCCGATACATGTCACCGACCGATCGTCCCAGCTGGTCGGCGAGCACGATCAGGACCAGCGAGGGCGGAATGATCTGGGAAAGCGTGCCGGAGGCTGCGATCACGCCGCTCGCGAGCCTGCGGTCATAGCCATACCTCAGCATGATCGGCAGCGAGATCAGGCCCATCGAAATGACCGAGGCCGACACCACGCCGGTGGTGGCAGCAAGCATCGCGCCCACAACGATGACCGCGATGGCGAGCCCCCCGCGAATCGAGCCAAACAATTGTCCGATCGTCTCGAGCAGGTCTTCGGCCATGCCCGAGCGCTCGAGCACCAACCCCATGAAGGTGAAGAAGGGAATCGCCAGCAGCGTGTCGTTGGCCATCACGCCAAAGACGCGCTGAGGCAGAGCCTGAAAGAGGGCCGGGGTCAGAAGACCGAGTTCGATGCCGATCAGGCCAAACAAGAGCCCGTTTGCTCCCAGAGCAAAGGCGACCGGAAAGCCCAGCAGCAGAAACATGAACAGGGTGACGAACATCACCGGCGCGAGGTTGGCAGCGAGGAACTCCATCGTGGATCAAGCTCCTGGCGTTGAGCGGGACCCCGGCGGCGTGCCGGGCTCACCTGACATGGGATCCTTGCCCGCAAGGGCTGCCGCCTGCTTGCTCGCAGCAATCTCGGCTGCGAGCAACTCCTCCTCGGACGGCCCTGATCGCGCCGTGGGGTCCGGGCAGGCCCCGACCATAAAGCCCACGCACTTGATGAGATGGGAGAGCGCGGCGAGCACCAGCAGCATGAAGCCCACCGGAATGAGCAGCTTGGCTGGCCAGCGGATCAGGCCGCCCGCATTGGAAGATGTTTCGTTGCTCACCCAGGCATCGACAAACATCGGCCACGATAGGACAAGGATCAGTATGGCCATCGGCAGCAGAAAGAACAGCACACCGAAAATCTCGATTGCGATCTGCTTGCGGCGCGTGAGCATCGACGACAGGATGTCCACCCGGACGTGGCCGTTGCGAAGCAGCGTGTAGCCGGCCATCAGCAGGAACATCGCGCCAAACAGATACCACTGCAACTCGAGCCAGGCGTTGGAACTCATGCTGAAGGTCTTGCGAATGACCGCATTGCCGGCACTGACCAGAACCACGACCAACACCAGCCAGATCACGACGCGCCCCACCCATTCGTTGATTGTGTCAACGACTCGTGCAAAGCCGAGCAAAGCTTTCATCATGGTGGGTCCTGAGCTTTTCAGTCTCGCCGGCCGAACAACCGGCGCAAGCGGGACCACGCGATACCGATCAGGAGCGCGACCGGGTTGAGGCCCGGGGATGCGCCCGGTTGAGGCACGAATTCTGACTGAGAACTGCTCGATGCAGGCCCTGCCTGAGCGTCTGTGCCCAGTGCGGCCACAACATTGGCCGCGAACTGCTGAACGATCCGACGCACGAAGGCCTGCACCAGTCCGCCACGAGAGAACTGTGCAAACGGACCTTGCAGCGTGTAACGCATTTCGATCGACACCCGGCTCGCGCGCTCATCGATTGCGCTGACCCGCCAGTCGATATCGCCCTCGGCACGCGACTGCGTGAGCCGATCACGTCCCCTTCCCTGCAAACGTGCGGACCGCTTCTCGGCATCGAGGGCCAACACGGCGTCCCCTTCGAACTTCGCCTGCATGGGGCCAAATCGCAATGCGACACCGCCCGTCACACGGTCCTCCGACTGACCGGTTAGGAACGCGCCCGGCAGGCAGGCCGCGACCCGGGCCGGATCGCTCATGAGTGCCCAGACCCGATCCTGGGAGAAAGGCAGATCAAAGTGCTCGACGATCGCTGCACCCGGCTCGCCCGCCCGGGGCGCATCCTGAACCGGCGATACCGGGCCCGCTTGCGCGACTGCGGCGATCGCTTGACCCCGGGTCGGCGTGGACTGCGGGTCGGAGGCCGTTCCCACCACAGCAGACGGCGCCGAAGTGGGCGCAATCGGGCTGCGCGCCGCCTCACGCAAGGCCGCAACCTCTACATCCGGTTCAGACCGCAAATCAGCCAACACCGAAGCCACCGCGTTGACGATGCCCTGGTAGCCCGTACACCGGCACAGATTGCCTGAAAGCTCAGCGCGGATCCGACCCTCATCGGCTTCGGGCAGCCGCAACACGATGTCTCGCGCCGTCGCCAACATGCCAGGCGTGCAGTAGCCGCACTGCAGCGCGTGATGGGCGGTGAAGGCCGCACGCAATCGCGCCATCACCGGATCACCGTCATGGCCTTCGATCGTTGTCACCGCGTGACCGTCACAGGCCACGGCAAAGGTAATGCAGGCCCGCACCGGCTGTCCATCGAGCAAGACCACGCAGGCCCCGCACACGCCATGCTCACAGCCCAAATGGGTCCCGGTCAGCCCAACCTGCTCGCGGATGAAATCAGCCAGATGGGTCCTCGCCGCGACCTCGTGCTGCACGCGGCGTCCGTTGACCTCGAGCGCGATCGGAATCATGCGTGCGCCCTTTCATGACCCAGCGCGCGGGCGATCGCCCGGTTGATCGTCGCCGACATCATGCGCCGGGCGATGCGGTCCCGACCCGGCACTGCGGCCATCAGATCCTGGTCGATCCGATCAGTCCACGCCTCGGCTGGATCACGGTGCTGAAACAACTGCTGAGCGAGCCCCTCGAGCAGAATGGGGGGACCATCGAGTGCACCCACAGCAATCCGGCAGACCCCCCGCGCATCGTCGATCACCACCGCACAGCTTGTCTCCGCAAAATCACCAACCTTGCGACAGACCTTGTAGTAGCCCCAGGATGCGCGCGAAAGACTCACCGGCACATGCACCGCCACGACCATTTCATCGGCCTCGAGTGCCGTGGTGTAGGCGGCCTGCATGAAGTCGCGTACCGGCACCTGCCGGGTGCCCGATGCTCGGGCAAGCTCGATCTGCGCATCGGCCGCCCAGGCCGCCAGCATCCAATCGGCGGCCGGGTCGGCGTGCGCGAGGCTGCCGCCCACCGTGCCGCGATTACGTACCGATCGGTAAGCGATGGTGCCGGCCACCCGGCGCCAGGGATGATCCTGAAACGGCTCGAAACGACCATCCTCGATCTCGGCATGGGTGATGCCTGCGCCGATCCGCAGCCAGCCGTCCTGCGTCGCAATCGTACGCAGCTCCGGCAATGCAGAGATGTCGATCAAACGCTCGGGCCGCACCAGACGGAGATTGAGCATGGGCCCCAGCGACTGACTGCCCGCGATCAGCCGGCTCGCGTGCTCGACGGGCGCGAGCGCATCGAGCGCCTGAGCAAGCGAGTGAGGGCGCAGGTAGTCGAAACGCGCCGCTTTCATGCCGCACGTTCCAGAGGCCGCGGGGACGCAGCGGCCTCGATCGCACCCAGTACGCGCCGCGGCGTGAGCGGTGTGTCGAGCAATTCCTGGGCGCCCAGGCGGGAGAGCGCATCGTTGACCGCACCAATCAGCACGGCGGGCGGTGCGATGGCACCGCCCTCGCCCATGCCCTTGGCGCCAAACTCGGTGTGCGGCGAAGGCGTCTCAAAGTGATCCATACGGATACGCGGGGACTCGCTTGCCCCCGGCATCACGTAGTCGGCAAGCGTCGAGGCGAGCGGCTGCCCCAGCGCGTCATAACTGGCCTCTTCAAAGAGCGCCGTGCCAACACCCTGGACGATGCCGCCGATCGACTGGCCCTCGACCACCATGGGATTGACCATGACCCCGCAGTCCTCGACGGCCACGTAATCAAGGATCTCGATCGCGCCGGTATGCGGATCGACCGCCACAACCGCCGCATGGCTCGCGTAGGAAAAACAGCCCGTGTCGACCTTGGGTCGATAGCCCACCGAGACCTCCAGACCCGAGGGGTCGACATCGGCTGGCAGGAGTTGCGGCGTCACGTACCAGGCCCGTGCGATGTCGCCGATCGCCACTGAACGCCCATTCGCCCCGATGCGGTCCCCGTTTCGACTGAGTTGCTCGACCGCCACACCAAGCAGATGCGCAGCAATGTGAAGCAAGCGTGGCAGCAGCTGTTTACAGGCACGAGATACCGCGCCCCCGGACATCACCAGCGAGCGCGATGCATACGTGCCGGTCGAAAAAGGCGTGAGCGCGGTGTCGCCGTGCACCACTTTGATACGTGAGACGTCGATCCCCAGCACCTCATGCGCAATCTGGGCAAAGGTCGTTTCCATGCCCTGCCCGTGGGAATGCACACCGACCCGCAACTCGAGCCCGCCATCGGGCGTCACCCGGGCGAAGGCCTGATCGAACCCCGGGATCACGGGCGTGCCCCAGGCCGCAAAGACCGAGGTGCCATGCGCGGCCTGCTCGGTGTAAGTCGCCACGCCCAGTCCGATCAGTCGACCATCCGGACGGGGTTTGCGCTGCTCGGCTCGCACCCGATCTGCGCCGATCATCTCGAGCGCGCGCCGCAGGCTGGCCGGATAATCACCGCCATCGAAATGCTTGTTGGTGACATTGACATAGGGCATCTGCTCGGGCGAGACGAGGTTGGCGAGACGAACCTCCCAGGGCTCTCGCCCGACCGCCTGCGCCAGCGCGTTCATTGTGAGCTCGATTGCGAAACACACGCCTGTGCGCGCCACCCCGCGGTAGGGCACGAAGCCCGGCTTGTTGGTCGCCACACAACGCGACTCACAGCGGTAGCCGCGAAATGCATACGGTCCCGGAAGATTGCCGACGGCCTGGCCAGGCTCCAGACCAATCGTGAAGGGCCAGACCGAATAGGCGCCACCGTCGATCGTGATGCGCGCCTCGAGCGCGAGGAGCTTGCCCAGCCGGTCAGCGTAGGCAGTGATCTCGTAGTGGTGCTGCCGGCTGTTGGCCCCGGCCGTCAGGTGCTCGCGGCGGTCTTCGATGAAACGAAAGGGTCGCCGGTAGGTCTTGGCGAGCCAGGCGATGCAGACCTCTTCCTGCTGGAGCACGCATTTGTAGCCAAAGGCTCCCCCAACGTCGGGCGCAATCACCCTGACCTGGGCCTGATCGAGGTCGAGCAACTGGGCGAGCACGGTCCGGATCATGTGCGGGACCTGGGTCGAGCTCACCACGACCAACTGATCGACCTGATGATCCCAGTACGCGAGGACCGCCTTGCCTTCCATCGGCACCATGCACTGCCGGGCGAGGTTGATGTTGCGTCGGACAACGACCTCGGCCGCGCCCGCGAGCGTATCGAAATCGCGATCCGCCTTCAGGGTGACGAAGGTGTTGTGCTGCCAGTGATCGTGGATGAGTGGCGCGCCCGGCGCGAGCGCCGACTCGACATCGGCAAGAACCGGCAAGGGCTCATAATCGACATCGATCTCCTCGACGAGATCCTCGGCCTCGGCACGGGAGGTGGCGATCGCCATCACGACGGGCTCGCCGACAAACCGCACCTTGCCGGTGGCAAGAGGAGGCTGGGCGGACGCCTGATAGCTCGGCAGCGTCGAGTCCGCCTCGATGTCGCGCGCATCGACCATCATCTCGCGCGTGAAGACGCGACCCGACAGCGCCTCCGGTATGCGGATCGCGCGGATACGGGCGTGAGCGACGGGGCTACGGAGAAAGGCCACCTCGGACATACCGGGCAGCACCCAATCCGCGACGAAATGCCCCTGACCGTGCAGGTGACGGAGGTCTTCCTTGCGCGGAACACGGGCCCCGATACCCTGCCCGGTGACGGTCTCGTGATGACCTGCGCTCATGTCAGTGCTCAAAGCGCGCGTCCACAGCCGGTCTCTGAGGAGGCCGGACCGAGACGACGCGCTAACCAATCACCCCAGAATGAATCACCGGCCACAGCCAGGATGCTCCGATCAGCGGCTGGTGACGGCGTTGAACGTATAGTTGTCCAACGCGCTCTCGGCGACCCGGAACCAGCTCGCCTGATCCTGCTGGAACTGGCGCCACGCGGGGTAGATCTCTTTGAAGTCGGGGTTTTTCTCAGACAGCTCGACCCAGAGTTCCTGCGAAGTCTTGTAGCAAGCATCCATCACATCGCGAGGGAAGTAGCGCAACTGGGTGCCTGCAGCAATCAGCTTGCGCAGTGCAGCCGGGTTGGCGGCATCGTAATGCGCGATCATCTTCATCGTCTGCTCGTTGCAGGCCGCCTCGAAAGCAGCCTTGTAGGAAGCAGGCAAGGCCTCGAAGGCCTTTTGATTGACCATCGTGGTGATGGATGCGCTGCCCTCGAACCAGCCCGGCGA
>JBIKTA010000076.1:0-8094 GCA_044348315.1 Burkholderiaceae bacterium
GGCGCGAGGTCGCTTTTGTCTTCCAATCGCCCCGTCTCGCCCCCTGGCGCAACGCGCTGGACAACGTGCTGCTCGGCGTCGAACTGCGCATGGGTCGCGAAGAGGCCCGGCGGCGGACGGCGCGGGCCCATGAACTGCTCGCCCTGGTGGGCCTCGCCAACTCCGGGCACAAATACCCGTCCATGTTGTCAGGGGGTGAGCGCCAGCGCGTGGCGATTGCTCGCGCGCTCGCGGTCGATCCCGACATCGTGCTGATGGACGAACCCTTCTCTGCCCTCGACCCCAACACCCGGCGCAGACTGCGGCACGAGATCGAACGGATCTGGCAGCAGACCAGGCGGACGGTGCTCTTCGTCACCCACGACATCGAGGAGGCTCTGGTCCTGGCCGATCGGATCGTGCTGCTCTCCAACAAGCCCACCCGGGTGCTGGAGGACATCGCGGTCGACGCGCCCCGGCCTCGCAATCCGGCCGCCCACCCTGCACTGCTTGCGCTGCGTGAGCATCTGACCCAGCGCTTCGCATCGCTCGAATCCACCCACCTTTCAGAGGATGACCCCGCATGAAACGCAGACATTTCCTCGCCGCGTCGGCATCGGCATCGACCGTACTTGTCGCCCACCCGCTGCGGGCGCAGGCCCGCCAGAAAATCCGCTACGCTTACCTGCTCGACCCTGCGTACGACGCGGTCACCTGGGCGATCAAACAGGGCAAGGTCCGGTCAGATCGCATCGAGGTCGAAGCCACCGGCATGCTGATTCCGCAATTGCTGCAGGCCACTTCGACCAAGCAGTTCGACGTGGTGATGACTGCAGTGATTGGCTTGCCCGCAGCCGCGGCGCGCGGCCTCGAGCTCAGAATTTTGTCGGCCGCCCTTCAGGGCTCCCGAAATGGCGAAGGCGGTGGCGTCTGGGTCCGAAAAGACAGCCCCATCAAGGATCCTGCCGCCCTGAAAGGCAAGACGCTCGCCTCCTACGGACTGCGTTCAACGGGCTACATGTATGTGCGTGAGGCCCTGCGTCTCAAATTCAAGCTCAACATGGCCCTTGAGGGCGGAGACGTGCGCCAGGTCGAGGTTCAGGCGCCCAATCTTCCCGCCGCACTCGCGACCAACCAGGCCGACGCAGCCTCGCTGATTCACAGCCAGGCCTTCCGGGCGCTCCAAAGCGGCGAATTCGTGAACATCTGCGAGACGGGACAGATCCTGAACGAGGCGTATGGCCCACTGGTGTCGGCCATCAACGTGTCGTATCCCGAAAAGCTCTCGGCCGCGCCGGATGCATTCCGCGAATTCAACCGGATGCTCAAGGAGTCGGTCGCCTATGCGCTCAGTCAACGTGATGAGGTGTTCGGCGCCGTCGCGAAGCAGGCCAATATCGATCGCAAGTTCTTCGACTGGTGGTTCGACCGCACGACCGACGTTCCGGCCATCTTTGGCCCGGCTCAGGCCAAGGCGGTGACCACGGGTTGGCGCATCGGACAGGAAATGGGGATGCTGAAGGCCGTGCCCGAAGTGGGCGCGGTGACCTGGGAACACGCGTTGCGCGCGTGAACGCAGCCCGTTCCGGCGCCCCGACTGCGGGCGCCTCACGTGCCTTCGCGGCGGCCGTGCTGGGCGCGCTACTGGTCGCATGGTTCGCATCGGCCGGGCGAGTGCCCGCCTACGTGCTGCCGCCGCCCGGAGAGCTCGCCAATGCGCTCTGGGCGCTGGTCTCGACCGGACATCGCCTGACCCACCTGGGCGCGACGCTGCTCCACATCGGCGCGGCCATCGTGATCGCCTTTATCGGCGGCGCGCTGCTGGCGTTCGCCGCGCACTACCAGCGCTGGAGTGCACCCGCCATCCACCAGCGGATGAGCCCGTTTCTCAGCGCATTTTCGGGAATCGGCTGGACGCTTCTGGCGGCAATCTGGTTCGGGGTCTCGAGCTTCACCGTGATCTTCACGATCGTGGCGGTTCTGCTCCCCTTCGCCTTGGTCAATCTGCGTGAGGGGCTGGCTGCGCTCGATGCCGAGCTCCTCGAGATGGGGAAAAGCTTTGGCCGCGACGCAGGCCGAAGCTGGCGCCTGCTGGTGCTGCCCGCCCTGATTCCCTTCGCCGCAGCGACGCTGCGCATCATGTTTGGAGTGGCCTGGAAGGTCACGCTGACCGCCGAACTCTTTGGCGGCGGACGCGGCCTCGGTTATGTCATCAATGTCGCTCGGCAGGACTATGACACCGCCACGATTTTCGCGGTCATCCTGCTGATCATTCTCGCGGTCACGCTCGCCGACCGGCTGATCTTTGCCCCACTGGAGCGGTTCAGCACCCGGCAGTTCGGAGGCCGTAAATGAACCCGCTGCGCCGTCCAGCCGGCTTGTGGTTTGCCGATGCGCTGGTGATCCTGGCCATCGCAGCCTGGTCTTACGGTGCGTCGCAGCTGCCCGATTTCGTGTTGCCGGGACCTCTTGCAGTAGGCTCGCGGCTGCTCGCGTTGTTCACCGATGGCGAATTCCTCTTTCACACCCTTGCCTCGACCCTCCGGGTGCTGGGGTCGGTGCTGCTCGCGCTCTTGATCGGCGGTGGGCTGGCACTGCTCGCGCGCGGGCTGCCGCTCCTGACCGCGCTCATCAACGGCGTGCTGCAGCCTTTTCTCAGTGCATTTCCCTCGATCGGCTGGGCGATTCTCGCGGCGATCTGGTTCAGTCCGGGACACCTTTCGATCGTGTTTGTGCAGGTCGCCATTCTGGCGCCGTTCTGCCTGATCAATATCAGCGAGGGGCTGCGACAAATCGACCGTGAACTGCTCGAGATGGCCACGAGTTTCACCCGGCAGCGTACGCGCATCATGTTCCGGGTGGGACTGCCCCTGCTGCTGCCCTACGTGATCGGGTCGCTCAGGATCGCCTACGGCGTCGCCTGGAAGATCGCCCTGGTCTCCGAACTGCTGGGCTCCACCTCAGGGCTGGGCTTTCTGATGCTGCGCGCGCAGGGCTCGGCCGACCTCACGACGGTACTGGCCGCCTGCCTCGCAATCGTTGCGCTCTTTTTCGCGGGCGAGCGCCTCATCCTGGATCCGCTCGCCCGGCGCTACGCCACCCGCTGACTCCAACAGGAGAGCAGGCCGGTTGCGGATCAGCCTTTCCGCGCGATCAGCATCTTGAAGAGCTGATCCTTGATCTGCACCCGCTGCATCTTCAGCGCTTCCAGAGCCTGATCCGAACAGTGCTCGAGACCTTCTTCAAATCGGATGATCTCGCGATCGAGCGCCTCGTACCGGTCGTGCAGCTTCACGAAATGCGCGTCGCTCGTCTTGAGATCATGGATCTGCTGGCGATAGTCGGGAAAATCACTGATCAGGGAATGATTGTCGACATGGGTCACGAAGGAGTGCTCCAGAAAAAAACAGCTTCAGATCGGAGTCGGCGGTCCCCGCAGTGGCGACGCCTCAGTGGCTTCAGCAAAGCCAATTTGAACGATGCGATGAATGCTGCATTTGAACCTTGAGCAGGATCAGACCATTCTGCAAAGTCGCTATAGTCGCGCCCTCTGAACACGCTCCCAGGACATTCATGCATTCGAGCGCCTCCCCAGGCGAAGCCGCCCACATCACCGAGGTCGCGATCGTGGGCGGCGGGCCAGCCGGTCTCATGGCGGCCGAGGTCTGCGCCCGGGCAGGCTGTCAGGTCGATCTCTTTGAAGCGATGCCCTCGACCGGGCGCAAGTTCCTGCTCGCGGGCAAAGGGGGCCTCAACCTCACCCACGCCGAACCCTGGGCCGACTTCCTAACCCGGTACGGCGAGCGCACGCCATGGGTCACGCCCATCCTGGATCGATTCGACGGGTCGCGGGTGCGTCAATGGGCGCTGGATCTGGGGATCGCCACCTTCGTGGGGACGTCAGAGCGGGTCTTTCCCACGTCGATGAAGGCCGCGCCGCTGCTACGGGCCTGGCTCTCACGGCTGCGCACCCAGGGCGTGCGCTTCCACATGCGTCACCGCTGGACGGGCTGGGCTGAGGAGCCGGAGGGTCATCCGCTGCAGTTCGAAACGCCCACCGGTCCGCTCCTGGTCCGCGCGCGCGCGACGATCCTCGCGCTCGGGGGCGCGAGTTGGCCGCAACTGGGCTCGGACGGCCGCTGGGTCGAGACCTTGCGGCACGTTGGCGCAGACATCGAAGCACTCGAGCCGGCCAACTGCGGTTTTGATGTCGCAAACGGCTGGAGCGAGGTCTTCGAAAGCCGGTTTGCGGGCGAGCCGCTGAAGACGATCCGCCTGAGCTTCGGCGACTTCGATCGCCGTGGCGAATGCGTGGTCACCCGGTCCGGCATCGAGGGCAGCCTGGTCTACGCGGCAGCCACCACGATTCGCCGGGCCATCAGCCTGAACGGTCATGCTGAGGTCCTGATCGACCTGCTGCCCGACCTCTCGCTCGAGCAGGTTCGGAGACAAATCAGAAAGCCGCGCGGCTCGCAGAGCCTCACAAATCATCTGCGACGCACGCTGGGTCTCGAGGGCGTCAAGGCCGGACTGCTGCGGGAGCGGATGCCCGGAGGGCACGCGAGCCCGCCCGGTTTGGAGAGCGTCGCGGGCCTCATCAAACGCCTGCCCCTGCGTCTGAGCCGCCCCCGACCGATCGCCGAAGCGATCAGCACGGCAGGCGGCGTGCGATTCGAAACGCTCGACGATTCACTCATGCTGCGCGCGCGGCCGGGCGTCTTCATTGCCGGCGAGATGCTCGACTGGGAAGCGCCAACCGGGGGCTACCTGCTGACCGCCTGCCTGGCGACCGGCCATCACGCTGGCGATGCCGCCCTCAAGTGGGTGAGGCGGCCGCCACCGCGTCATGCAGACTCAGATGAATCCGCCCAGAAAGCCGATCGGCCAGAGGCGCGCGAGAAAGACGATCCATCACCGGCCCCTTGACCTCGGCGAACTCAAGGCGCACGCCCCGGCGATCGAGTGAGGCCTCGAGGTCATCGAGCATGCCGACCGCGGTCGAGTCGATCTGGTTGACCCCGGCAAGAGACAGCACGAGTCTGCGCGCGCCGGACTGTGACGCGAGGAGGGCCTCGAGGCGGTCTTCAACCACGGCAGAATTGGCAAAGAACAGGTTTTCGTCGATTCGTACCAACAATACGTCGGGCTGGGTCTCGACCGCGTGGCGCAGGAGGTTGCGGAAGTGCTCGGTGCCCGGCATGCGGCCGACTACGGCAATGTGCGGTCGGGAACTGCGCCAGACGACGACCGCGAGCGACAACAGCACACCGGTCAGGATGCCGGCCTCGACGCCCGCAAAAAGTACACCCAGCGCGGTCGCCACCAAGGCCACCGCATCGGCCCGATCGTAGCGCCAGGCCGAGCGGAGCGTGTCGAAATCGATCAGGGAAGTCACCGCCATGATGATCGTCGCCGCGAGCACGGCCTGCGGCAGGGCCCGGAACAGATCGGTCATGAACAACAGTACAAACGCCATCAGCACCGCGGCGATCACGCCGGCAGCAGGCGTACGGGCCCCAGCTGCGAAATTGACCACCGAGCGCGCGAATCCACCGGTCACGGGATACCCCCCGGAGAACGCGCTCGCAACGTTGGCCGCGCCCAGCCCGATGAGCTCGCGGTCCGGCGCAATCCGCTCGCCGCGCTTCAACGCGAGCGACTGGGCGACTGACACACTCTCCACGAAGCCGACCAGGCTGATGAGGAGCGCCGGTACCATCAGGACCTGCAGCATCGCCCAGTCCGGCAGCAACTGTTCGAGCGATGGAAACGCGGGCAATCCGCCCGGCACGGCCCCCACAACCGCCACACCGTGATGCCGGTCAAGGTCGAACAGCGCCACCACGACGGTACTGAGGATCACGGCCAGCATCGGCGCGAGTTTGGCCAGGAGGTCGGCCAGGCGAGTCGAAACGCCGATCCGAACCAGCAAACCAGCAAGCGAACGCCGGGCCAGCCAGAGGAAGAGCAGGCTGCCCAGCCCGATGGCGGCTGTCGCAGGACGGATCGCGCCGATCACGGCACCGAGCGCAACCAAGGCCGAGGCCACATTGTCGGTGGCCTCGGGCTTCACCCCCAGCAGATGGCGAATCTGACCGACCGCGATCAGGATGGCCGAGCCGGTAATGAAGCCGCTGATGACCGGGTGACTCAGCAGGTGGGCTACGAAACCCAGCCGCAGCACTCCGAACGCAAGCAGCATCAGCCCCGAAAGGAGCGCCAGTTGCATCGAGAGCACGATGTAGAGGTCGCTGCCCGCCGGCGCGAGCGGCTGGAGCGCGCTCGCCGTCATCAGCGAGATCACGGCGACGGGCCCGACGGCCAGCGTCATGCTGGTACCGAAGGCCGCATAGGCGATGATGGGCAGGATGCTCGCGTAGAGACCCATCTGCGGCGGCAGCCCCGCGAGCATCGCATAGGCGAGGCTCTGCGGGATCAGCATGACCGTGACGATCAGACCCGCGGTCAGATCGCCGGGCAGCCATTCCCGGCGATACGCACTCAGCCAGCTGGGCAAGCCGATCATCAGGCAGCCGCCGCGCGGGCGTCCTTGCGACGCTCGAGGGCCTCGAACACCGCCATGCCGACCAGCATCGCCAGCACGAAGAGCAGCGCCTTGGGCTGCCCGGCAGCGAGCGAAACGATCGCTGGCCCGGGGCAGAAGCCGGCGATGCCCCAGCCAGCACCGAACACCAGGCTGCCGACGATCAGGCGCTGATCGATGTCGCTGCGGTTGGGCAGGTGCATCGCACCGCCGAAAAAGCTTTGCGTGCGTTTTCTCGCCAGCGCAAACGCTGCCACCGCCACGGCAATCGCGCCGCCCATCACGAAGGCAAGCGAGGGGTCCCAGGCGCCCGCCAGATCGAGGAAGCCGATCACCTTACCCGGATCGGTCATGCCCGCCAGGATCAGCCCCAGCCCGAAGACGAGGCCCACCGCAAATTCACTGATTCGATGCTTCCACATGCTCATGCTCCTTGTATGAATCCGCGCTCAGGCAAAGACGTGGCGCAAGAGAAAAACAATCACGAAACCCGCGCCCATGAAGGCGAGCGTCGCAGCGAGCGACCGGGGCGAGAGCCTGGACAGACCACAGACACCGTGGCCGCTGGTGCAGCCCGCGCCATACCGGGTACCGATCCCCACGAGCAGGCCCGCGATGATCACGGCTCCCCAACCCGCGTCGATCCGGGCTGCGACTGGCCCCGCGACCGCAGCGTAGAGAAAGGGGGCGGCGAGCATGCCGGCGATGAAGGCTACCCGCCAGCCGAGGTCGCCCATACGAGGCTTCAGCAAACCGCCCACGATGCCGCTGATGCCGAGGATGCGGCCGTTCAGCAGGACGAATGCGGCGGCGGCGATGCCGAGCAGGATGCCCCCAGAGAGCGAAGCCCAGGGGGTGAAGTGGGTCCAATCGATGGTCATTGCAAAGTCTCCGGTTGAGAGGTGGAATCAGGGGAACAGAACTGATCGTGCAGCGCTGTCAGGATCGCGAGCGCCTGCGCGCTGGCAATGCTGTAGTGGATCCGCTTGCCCTCGCGGCGGGTCGCAACCAGCGACTCGTCACGCAAGACGCCGAGTTGCTGGGACAGGGTCGGCTGCCCAATGCCCAGCTCGTGCTCAAGCTCACTCACACAGGCCTCACCCTGGGCGAGCCGGCACAGCAGCAGCAGGCGGTCTGGATTGGCCAGGATCTTGAGCATGCGACACGCCGAGCCGGCCGCGCGGCGCAGCGCATCCAGGTCCGGGGCATTCACAAGCGGGGATTCGGAAATCATTGTGGTCATGGGTCCGTTCTTGAAGTCTTCCGGGCCAAACGGCCCGACCGAGCGGCGATTCTATTGCCATTCAATTAATTTTGCAATATTATGTTTTTTCCTTAAATGAATTTGCAGCAGGAATCCTGGCCATGAACCCGACCGTCCGCAGTTTCTTTGATTCCGCCACTTGGACCGTGACCCACGTCGTCTACGACCGCCCGGGCGGTCGCGCTGCGATCGTCGACCCCGTCCTCGACTACGATCCGAAGTCAGGCCGGACGTCGACCGCTTCCGCGCAGCAGGTCGTCGATTTCGTCCGCGAGCAACAACTTTCGGTCGACTGGATCCTCGAGAC
>JBIKTA010000077.1:0-8093 GCA_044348315.1 Burkholderiaceae bacterium
AAGGAGTGCTGCGATGAGTATCCTCAAGCGAACGATCGATGCGGTCAGCGTCAAGCGCATGCTCGACGCCGCGATCGAAAAATCCAACGAGATGAACAAGGCGATGTGCATCGCAATCGTCAACGAGTCCGGCTTGCTCAAGGCCTTTCATGCGATGGATGGCGCGCCCCACCTGTCGATCGACATCGCGCAGAACAAGGCCTGGACGGCGAGTTCATTCGGCATCCCGACCCACTCATGGTGGGACTTCATCAAGAACGACCCCCCCTTGCTGCACGGGATCACCCACACCCCGAGACTGGTGGTCTTCGGTGGTGGCTACCCGATCATGGAACAGGGGCAACTGATCGGTGCGATAGGGGTGAGCGGCGGGCATTACTCGGAAGACATGGAAGTCGCACGCGCGGCCCTGGACGCCATCGACGCACCGGTCAAGTGACGCCATGAAACTCGATCTGCCCGCCCTGCCCTACGCACGGGACGCCCTCGAGCCTCACCTTTCCGCCGAGTCGTTCAGTTTTCACTACGAGCGCCACCATCAGAACTACGTGACGCAGCTCCACCGCCTGATCCACGGAACACCGTTTCAGGATCTATCGCTGGAAAGACTGGTCCGCGAAGGTAAGGGGCCGATCTTCAACAATGCGGCCCAGATCTGGAACCACAACTTTTTCTGGCAAAGCATGGCCCCTGACGGAGGCGGCGTGCCTCCAGACGGGCCGCTGCTGCGCTCGATCGAAACCCAGTTCGGATCGTTTGCGAGCTTTCGGGAAGCCTTCGTCCGGAAAGCGGTGGGCAACTTCGGAGCGGGCTGGACCTGGCTGGTGCGGCGACGCACCGGCGAGGTGGGGCTGATCAACACCTCGAATGCCGAGACACCCCTCGTTTCGGCGCATAAGCCCCTGCTGACGATCGACCTCTGGGAACACGCCTACTACATCGACTATCGACACGCGCGTCAGACCTGGGTCGAGCGGTATCTCGACAACCTCGCGAACTGGCGATTCGCCTGCGAGCAGTTCGAGAGCTGAGCCTAATCGACTCGAGCTCGCGGTGCCTGAGCGGCCACCGCGAGCGTCAGGCGGCCTCCGTCAGGAGGCGCCCTGCATCACCCCTGAATCACTTGTAACGACCGGTCTTCTTGTAGAACTCCAGCTCGCCCTGAACATACGCATTCAGGTCGGCTGCAATGTTCTTCGATCCGGCAAGCTTGGGATCGAAGAAGACGCCGGCCTTCTCGTACTCGGCAATCAGTTCCTTGTCCTGCATCGCTGCGTTGATCGCGGCGGCCAGATAGGCCTTGCGGTCAGCGGGAACGCCCTTGGGTACGACCACGAAGCGGATAACGTTCCAGACATACTCGGTCTTGCCGAATGCCTCATTGAAGGTCGGGACATCTTTCAGATAGCCCAGCCGGCTGCCCGCCGCGACGCCGACCGGTCGCAGCTTGCCGCCGGTGTAATTGCCGCGGAACTCGGCGAAGAAACCTTGCGCGATGTCGACGTTGCCGCCGAGCAGCGCATTGATCCCCGCGCCACCGCCCTGGAACGGCACCCGGAGGAATCGGGCACCATGGTTGGCCTCGATCTGCTCGACGATGTACTCCCACATGCTGCCCGGTACCGTCGCAACGCGCAGGGTGCCCGGCTTGTCCTTGGCAAGCTGAATGATCTGCTGCAGCGACATGCCTTTCAGCGGACCATCGGTCTGAGTGACCCAGATCAGGGCGTCGCTGTTGAGGTATACAATCGGCTCCAGCGCCGAGAGCTCCCACTTGCCACGCGCCTTCAGCAACGCATCACCCCAGAGCAGGTTCGCCACCACCCCGGCCGTGTAACCATCAGCAGGCGCCTGCGTGGCGAGATAGGTGTGACCGACCAGACCGGCACCGCCCGTGCGGTTGTTCACGTTGATCCTGGCACCGCTCGACTTCTCGACATACTTGGCGAGAAGTCGAGCGGTGACGTCCATGCCACCGCCCGCCGGGTAGACCACTGTGAATTCGACAGGCTTGTCGGGGTAGTCCTTGGGCTTGAGCTTGTTGAGATCCGCGCTGCCCTGTGCGGCGAGACCGCCCGTGAGGCCTGCGGCAAGCAGGGTGGCCGCGAGGGCCTTGAGTGTGAAACGCTTCATTGATTATCTCCTCCGGATAAGAACGACACTTCTGAATCAACTGCAAACAATCATTGCGCACGCCCTGCGTGGATGCGCTGGCTCGCGATTCGTGCACCCTCGGTCAGTGCGCGCAATTTGGCCCAGACAACGTCCGGCGCAACCCGGCCCATCCCGGCCGAGGTATCAAACCCGCAATCAGTACCCGCCAGCACCTGTGCGGGATCATCGACGAACTGGGTCATCCTCTCGATGCGCTCGGCGACGACCTCCGGATGCTCGACGAAATTGGTCAGAACATCGATGACACCGGCAACGATGACCTGATCGGAATCGAGAGGCATCTGCTTCAGCACCCGCATTTCATGTGCATGACGGGCATTGGCAAACGGAAGCACGAATCCCCCGACCCGCGCATGGCGGATCACGGGCCAGATGGTCTGCAAAGGGACGTCACAGTCATGCGGGCCTTCGTAATTGCCCCAGCAGACATGTATGCGGATGCGATCCCGGGGCAGGTCCCGGATCGCATGGTTGATCGTGTCAACGACCTGCTCGACAAACTCGAGAAACTTGGCCTCACCCGCTTCGTGAAATGACACATGATGCTCGAGCGCCAGATCCGGACAGTCGATCTGCAGGACGAAACCGCTGTCGATGACTGCCTTGTACTCGTGCCGGAGCGCTTCGCCCAGCGCCTCCAGATAGGCCCGGTCGCTCTTGTAGTGCTCGTTGAGGCAGGCTGCCGCAATGATGCCCGGAGAAGGCGCCGTCAGGAAACCCTCGACGTAACGACCGCGGCAAGCCTCAAGAGTCGAGGCAAGGTCTCTCGCTTCGTCGTAGGCGCTCTCCGGTTCGATATAGCGCACCTCGTCGATCACCCTGGGCGGCGCAAAATTGCTGACCGCAGCCCGTCCGGGGATCTGGCTCTGGAGCTCAAGGAGGAGCTTGTAGTCCGGGTAGCGTTCAACATCCGCGCGCGACCAGCGCTTCCAGGCCCCGCCAAACCCGGACATCTTGCGCTGCGCGTAGAGAAAAAACCCCTCCCGCTGCTGCTCGCCATTGTTGATGATGTCGAGACCGCAATCAATCTGCTGGCGCACCGAGTCCTCGAGCGCTGCGCGCCCCAGGCGCTCCAACTCAGTCTCGTCGACGGGCTCGCCCCTGGACCGTGCCGCATAGAGATCCACGAGCCGCCTGGGCCTGGGCAGGCTGCCGGTGTGTGTGGTCAGAAAGCGATCGTCACTTCGAATCATTACTGAGTCCGGTTAAACAGGGAATATCCGAGCCGTTGAAGCCCGCGAACTATCAACTCAATGCACCCCGATTGTCAACGGGGCTCTCCCTCTCATCGGCGGCTCCAGCGGGCATCGCCGCTGCGCGCGCGCTGTACCTCGGCGCGGCGCCCACGGGACTGCTTGGGGTCGGCAATCAGCGGGCCAAGCAATTCGAGGCGATCACCATCCCGCAAGACGTGCGACGCCCGCACCCGCTCGCCATACAGAGCCGGTACGAGCCCTCCGGATGCAATCGCGCTCTTGAGCCGCGGGTCATCCAGATGCGCCAACGCATCCGATAATGTGGCACCAGCGGGCAGTTCAAGGAATCGGACGCTCACGCTGGGTGGCAGGTGACCCGACCCGTCCACATACGCCACCTGCACAAGGATGGAGCCTTCCCGACGCTCTACGGGCATCATGCCCCTCACGGTTCAAGCTTCACCATGAAGCGCCTCGGCGCGCTTCACGAAAGAATCGACGAAGGTGCCGGCAATATGGTCGAAGACCGGTGCCAGAATACGACCCAGCAGCCCCGCAAATTCATAGTCGAGATCGAACTCGACCCGGCAGGCGTCTTCGCGCAGCGGCACGAAGCGCCACTGCCCGCTCAGACTGCGAAACGGTCCCTCGGCCAAGGTCATCGTGATCGATTCGAAGGGCTGGTTGCGGTTGAGGGTCGAAAAACGCTGGCGGATCCCCCGGAAATTGATGTCGACGCTCGCCAGCACGAGCCCATCAGGCCTTTCGCTGACCTGGGCGCCCGAGCACCAGGGCAGAAAGCGGGGATAATCGTCGACTCCCGCCACCAGCGCATACATCTGCTCGCACGAGTGGGGCAACAGGACTTTTTTCTGGACGCGGGGCATGGTGTGGCGTTCGCAATCGAGGCACGCATTCTGTCATGAGCATCGTTCAGAACAAAAAGGCCCTTCACGACTACTCGATCGAGGAACGCTTCGAAGCGGGTCTCGTACTCGAAGGCTGGGAGGTCAAGGCCATCCGCGCCGGGCGCGCGCAGTTGAAGGAAGGCTACGTCATCGTGCGGCAGGCCGAGCTCTTCCTGATTGGCGCGCATATCACGCCGCTTACGGCAGCGTCGACGCACGTTCATCCCGACCCCACCCGCACGCGCAAGCTGCTGCTGCGGGCTGAAGAGATCCGCAAGCTGATCGGCAAGGTCGAGCGCGCGGGCTACACGCTGGTGCCGCTGGATCTGCACTACACCCGCGGACGCGTGAAACTTGCGATGGGGCTTGCCAAAGGCAAGAAGCAGCACGACAAGCGCGACGCCGAGCGCGATCGCGACTGGCAGCGGGAACGCGCCCGGCTGATGAAAACCAGCAACCGGGCGTGACGCCGGACGGACAGACCGCTAGCGCGAACAGTCCTGCGCGAGCCGCTGCCAGGTCGGCACGACCGTATCGGGGTTGAGCGAGATCGAGGCGATTCCCTGCTGCATCAGCCACTGCGCGAGATCAGGATGATCGGATGGGCCCTGGCCGCAGATGCCGACGTATTTGTCGGCCCGGCGGCAGGCGTCAATCGCCATCGACAGCAGGCGCTTGACTGCGGGGTCACGCTCGTCGAAGGCCTCTGCAACCAGACCCGAGTCGCGATCCAGACCGAGCGTGAGCTGGGTGAGGTCGTTCGAGCCGATGGAGAACCCGTCGAAGTGCACGAGAAACTCGTCGGCCAGCAAGGCGTTCGACGGCAACTCGCACATCATGATCACCCGCAGCGCACCATTACCATCAGCACCTGCGCCCTCGCCCCGTCGCAGGCCATTGGCCGCAAGCAGCGCGATGACCCGCTCAGCCTCCTGAACCGTCCGCACGAACGGCACCATCAGCTCGACGTTGGTGAGACCCATATCGCCCCTCACGCGCAGAAGAGCCTCGCACTCGAGGTCGAAGCAGTCGCGAAAGCCTGGCGCCAGGTAACGCGAGGCGCCACGAAAACCCAGCATCGGGTTTTCCTCTTCCGGCTCATACCGCGAGCCCCCCACGAGCTTCCGATACTCGTTTGACTTGAAGTCGGACAAGCGGACGATGACGGGCTTGGGCCAAAACGCCGCAGCGATCGTCGCCACCCCTTCTGCGAGGCGCTGGACGAAGAACGCTCTCGGCGTGCTGTGCCCCCGCGCGACACTCTCGACCGCCTTGCGCAGCTCCACGTCCACATTTGGATAGTCGAGAATCGCCTTTGGGTGAATGCCGATATTGTTGTTGATGATGAATTCGAGACGGGCGAGGCCCACCCCCTCGTTAGGCAGGCTGGCAAACTCGAACGCAAGCCGCGGGTTGCCAACGTTCATCATGATCTTGACCGGAATCGGCGGCATTTCGCCGGCCTGGACCTCGGTCACTTCGGTTTCCAGCAGACCGTCGTACACAAATCCGGTATCGCCCTCGGCACAGGAGACCGTCACAAGCATCTCTTCACGCAGGGCTCCCGTGGCGTCGTGGCAGCCCACCACAGCCGGAATACCCAACTCCCGGGCGATGATCGCGGCATGGCAGGTGCGGCCCCCTCGATTGGTGACGATCGCCGAGGCCCGTTTCATCACCGGCTCCCAGTTGGGATCGGTCATGTCGGTGACGAGCACATCACCGGGCCGGACCCGCTCCATCTCGGCGGCGTTCAGAATAACGCGCACCGGACCCGCGCCCACCTTTTGACCGATCGCACGACCCGAGGCCAGCACCTCGGTGCGGCCCTTGACCGCGAAGCGCTGCTGCGCCCGACCCTCCTCGCGTGACTTGACCGTCTCGGGTCGAGCCTGAAGGATATAGATGCGGCCGTCGAGACCATCACGCCCCCACTCGATGTCCATCGGACGGCCGTAGTGCTGTTCGATGATGTGGCCATAGCGGGCCAACTCGACCACCTCGGCATCGGTGAGCGAATAGCGGTTGCGCAACTCGGGCGGCGTGTCGACGGTACGCACCGTACGCCCGGCTTCCGAGGCGAACTCCATGCGAATCAGCTTCGAACCCAGTTCGCGCCGGATGATTGGCTGCGCGGCCCGGTCGATCATCGGCTTGTGCACATAGAACTCGTCGGGATTGACCGCGCCCTGCACGACCGTCTCGCCCAGCCCCCAGGCGCTGGTGATGAAGATGACGTCCCGAAAACCGGACTCGGTATCCATCGTGAACATGACGCCGGAACTGCCCAGATCGCTGCGCACCATCCGCTGGATACCTGCGGACAGGGCGACGTCGACGTGGGCGTAGCCCTTGTGCACCCGATACGCGATCGCGCGATCGTTGTAGAGGGACGCAAACACATGGCGAACACGGTCCAGAACGGCCTCAATACCGCTCACGTTCAGAAAAGTCTCCTGCTGGCCGGCAAACGAGGCATCGGGAAGGTCTTCTGCGGTAGCCGATGAGCGGACCGCCACCGACAACAGTGGATCGCCGTCGGCCGTCATCGCCTGATGCGCCTCGCGGATTTCGGCCTCCAGAGCAGCCGGCATGGGTGCTGCGGCGATCCAGCCGCGGATCTCAGCACCGTAGGCGGTCAACGCAGCCACGTCCTCCACATCGAGCCTGCGCAAACGCTCTTCGATTCGACGGGCCAGCCCGTCATGCTGGAGAAACTCGCGGAAAGCATCGGCCGTGGTGGCGTAGCCGCCCGGCACCCTCACGCCGGCCGCAGCCAGCTGACTGATCATTTCGCCCAAGGAGGCATTTTTGCCGCCTACGGTATCGACATCGCTCATGCGCAGTTGCGCGAGCGGGACGACCCGGCGCCCGGAGGAGAAGTTCATGGGAAGGTCCTGACATGGTTGAAAACTTTTCGCGTCAAATCGCTTGAGTCGAGGCCGTCGGGACAGACGGCCTCGACTCGAACGATCTGGGGGCAGACGGGCAGACTGAGAAAAGCCTGCTATTGTACTTCTGACGGGTTTACCCGAGTGCGATCGCCGAGGCGCAGAAGGCCTTGAGAAACGTGCAAAACTGCCCCTGACAATCCGGATTTTCCGCCATGCCCAGCACCTCACCCGACGGCCAGCACGACCGCACAGTTTTTTATGTCTCGGACGGAACAGGCATCACCGCCGAGACCTTTGGCCACGCGCTCCTCACCCAGTTCTCGTCGGTGCGTCTGAGAGGCCAGCGCCTGCCTTTCGTCGATTCGCCTGACAAAGCGGCCGAGGCCGTCTCACGCATCAATCGCCAGGCCCAACTCGATCGTTACCGGCCGCTGGTCTTCAGTACTCTGGTCGATGCGAACATGAACGACATCATGAGACAGGCGCATTGCCGTTTCTTCGATCTGTTCGCGAGTTTCATCGCGCCCCTCGAGGCGGAACTCGACACCCCATCGAGCCACAAGGTCGGTCAGTCGCACACCGCGGCCAACCTCGAGGCCTACACGCGCCGGATCGCAGCGATCAATTACTCGCTCGCGCATGACGACGGCCAGACCGAAACCGACCTCAGCCACGCCGACGTGATCCTGGTGGGCGTATCGCGAAGCGGCAAGACACCCACCTCGCTTTACCTCGCGATGCAGCATGGCATCCGGGCAGCGAACTATCCTCTGATTCCCGAGGACTTCGAACGCGGTCGCCTGCCGCAGGGGCTCTACAAGCATCGCGACAAGCTATTCGGACTCACGATCAGCCCCGAGCGACTCGCCGAGGTACGACAGGAGCGACGCCCCAACAGCAAGTACGCATCGCTCGAGAAC
>JBIKTA010000078.1:0-8091 GCA_044348315.1 Burkholderiaceae bacterium
GATACGATCGCGTAATCGGCGAGCCCTCCGTCGAGCATCTCGCCCATCAGGCCACGACCCTTGTAGACCGGATTGACCAGGACCGACTCGCCGATCTGCCAACCCGAGACCTCGGCCCCCAGCGCAGCGACATCACCCGCAATGTCGTTGCCCGGAATCACCGGCAGCGGCACCTTGATGCCAGGCAGTCCACGGCAGGTGAACACGTCGTGATAGTTGAGCGAGCAGGCACGCACCCGGATCAGCACTTCGTGAGGCGCCAGCGCCCGGATCGGGTGCTGTTCAGTGAACTGGAGCTTGTCGAGCCCGCCGTGCTCAGGCAGAACAACGGCACGCATCGTGGTGGGGATCATGGGAAGGAATTCCTTCAGTCGGCGAAATGACAGGCCACGCGCTGCTCCCCCAGCGGGCGCAACAGCGGGCGTTGGGACGCACAAATGTCGCGTGCCATCGGGCACCGGGTGCGATACGCGCACCCGCTCGGCGGATCGGCCGGATCGGGTACATCGCCCTGCGCGAGCACACGATCGCCAAAGGCCGCGCCCGGGCGTTCAGTCGACGGAACCGAATCGATCAGCGCACGGGTATAGGGATGACGGGGCGAATCGAAGAGCGCCTGGGCGGGCCCACTCTCGACCACTCGGCCCAAGTAGAGCACGACCACCTCATCGCAGAGGTAACGCACGACAGACAGATCGTGAGAGATGAACAGCATCGCCAAGCCAGAATCCCTGCGCAGATCGAGCAACAGATTCAGGATCTGCGCGCGCACCGACACATCGAGCGCGGAGACGGGCTCATCGCAGACCAACAGATCGGGCTGCATCGCCAGCGCGCGGGCGATGCCGATTCGCTGGCGCTGGCCACCGGAGAACTCATGAGGCAGTCGATTGGCATGCTGGGCCGCCAGCCCGACAGACGCCATCAGTTCAGCGACCCGTTTTGAGCGCGCCGAGGCATCTCCCCAGCCGTGGATCTTCATGGGCTCGGCAATGAGCTCGCCCGCTGAGCGACGGGGGTTGAGTGAACCGAATGGGTCCTGGAAGACCATTTGCATCCGACCACGCAGGGGCCGTAACGCTGCCCGCCCCCATCGGGTGATGTCCTCGCCATCGAAAAGGATCTGACCTGAATCGGGTTCGAGCAGCCGCAGCACCGCGCGGCCCAGCGTCGATTTTCCGCAGCCCGACTCGCCGACCACGCCCAGCGTCAGTCCACGGCCAATGCCAAGCGATACGCCATCAAGCGCACGGATGACGCGGCCTGCACTCCGATAGCTGACCGACAGTTCATTCACCTGCAACAGGAGCGCGTCGCTCATTCGGGACTCCTGAGCAGACAGGCGACGCGATGAACTGCATCACGCGGAGCGAGCACCGGCCTTTGCGTCGCGCACCCGGGCTGCGCAATCGGACAGCGCGCCCGGAAGGTGCACCCGGGGTCGACCGCCCGCAGCACGGGTACGGTGCCGGCGATCTCTTCGAGCCGGGTATGAGCGGTACGGCGAGCGGGCAGGCGAGTGGCTTTCAACAAGCCCTGTGTATAGGGGTGCGCAGGCGACGCGATGACCTGCGCAACCGGGCCGACCTCGACCACCCGACCGGCGTACATCACTGCGACCTCGTCGGCCACTTCCGCGACCACGCCGAAATCGTGAGTGATCAGGACCATCGCCATCGCATCTTCGCGCTGAAGACGTCTCAACAACTGCAACACCTGAGCCTGGACCGTAACGTCGAGCGCAGTGGTCGGCTCGTCTGCGAGCAGCAGCCTGGGCCCGCCGATCAGCGCCATCGCGATCATCACGCGCTGCCGTTGGCCGCCCGACAACTGATGCGGGTAGCGTTTGAGCATGCCGCGTGGGTCGGGCAACTGAACGCGCTCAAGCGCACCGACTGCCCGCTCGTAAGCCTCAAATCGGGTCGCACCACGATGCAGGACAAGCGGCTCAGCGACTTGCTCGCCCACCGTGAGCACCGGGTTGAGCGAGGTCATGGGCTCCTGAAAAATCATCCCCATCGCGCTACCCCGCAAGGCACGCAATCGATGGGCGTCACCTGGCACGACGGCTTCGCCCTGAAAAATCACCCTGCCCTGAGTCAGCCGAGCCCCTGCATGCTCGTGCAACCCCATCACGGTCAGCGCAGTGACCGTCTTGCCGCTGCCTGACTCACCAACGATCGCCATCGTCCGCCCGGCATAGACGGACAACTCGACGCGATCGAGCGCATGGACAGGACCCGAAGCCGTGTCGAACACGACCGAGAGCTCGCTGAGTTCGAGCAGAGGGGTGGCGACTTCGCTCACTGCCGCCGCCCGCGCGGATCGAGCGCGTCGTTGAGCCCATCTCCGATGAAATTGAGCGCCATCACGGCCAGCATGATCACGAGCCCCGGGATCGCACTGATGTACCACGAGGTACGCAGCGACTGGCGACCTTCGCCGATCAGACGTCCCCACGATGCGACATCGGGGTCACTGAAGCCCAGAAAGGCCAGCATCGCCTCAAAGAGGATTGCGGCGGCTACGGTGAACGAAACGAGCACCACGATCGGCGGGAGCGCATTGGGCAGGATTTCCCGCACGATGATCCTCAGATCGCTCATGCCCATCGCATGACCCGCAACGACAAAATCGCGTTCACGCCAGGACAGGTACTCGGCGCGGGTCACGCGGGCCACGCTGGTCCAATTGGTGAGACCGATCGCGAGCACCACGACCGTCATCGACGCACCAAACACCGTGACCACCGCGAGCACGAAAATGATGTGCGGGATGGTCTGGAACACCTCGGTGAATCGGGTCGTCACTTCATCGACCAGTCCACCGAAGTAACCACCCGCCGCTCCAATCGAGATGCCGACCACGACCGACACCAGCGTCGCCAGGACGCCGACGGCGAGCGCCGCCCGTGCGCCATGCACGATGATGGCCGCAATATCACGCCCGACCGCATCGGTGCCCAGTGGATGAACGGCATTGGCGAAGGGCCAGAGCTCGGGCGGGCCGACGATGTGCAGCGGGTTGCGGGGGTAGGCGAAATCGGCGATCAACGCCATCGCGACCACGGCCAACAGAAACAGCACCCCGATCAGGGCAGGGCGATACGACACGAAACGACGCAAAGCCGGAGTCATGGCTTCAGAGCCTCACCCTGGGGTCGAGCACCATGTAGAGCATATCGACCAGCAGATTGGCAACCAGCACCACTGCAGCGCTACAGATCATCACCCCCATCACTACGGGATGATTGCGCGCGCCCACGGCCTCCATGAGCAGTGACCCCAGGCCGGGCCAGCTGAACACGCTCTCGACAACGACCGCGCCCGCAAACAGCGTCGCCACATGAAGCGACACCAGCGTGACGACCGGCAACAGCGCATTGCGCAACATGTGACGGTAAGCAATCCGCGATTCACTGGCCCCTTTTGCACGCGCGGTCCGGACAAAATCCTGAGAGGCGCAACGCAGCATCGAGGCGCGCATCACCCGAGCGTAGATCGCCGCGTAGAGGAGCCCGAGCGACAAGGCGGGCAGGGCCAGATGGTGCAGGACGTCGAACACCGTCCCGAGCACGCTGGTATCCACCGCGCCGATGGTCTGCATACCTGCAACCGGAAACCAGCCCAGGTGGATGGAAAACAGCACCACCAGCATGAGGCTCAGCCAGAAATTGGGCGCAGCAAAACACATCGCCGCAAGCGCCGCAATCGCCCGATCCACAAAGCTGTCCCGCCGTCTCGCTGCAGCAATACCGGCCAGCGAACCAACCATCACCGCAAACGACAAGCTCGCGACCATCAGCAACAACGTCGCGGGAATACGCTCGGCAATGAGCGTCGCAACCGGGAGATTGTGGCGGAAAGAAAACCCCAGATCGAACGATGCCACCGACAGCAGGTAGTGACCGAGTTGCAGGTACCAGGGGTTGTCGCCGCCATAGAGCTCGCGCATCGAATCGATCAGATCACGGTCGCCGATCTGGGCTTCGGCTGCCATCACATCGGCAAGATCGCCGGGCGCAAGCGACATCAGGACGAATGCGAGCAATACGACCGCGAGCATCGTCGGCACCATCTGCAGCAAACGGCGCACAAACAAGCGCAGGAAGCGGTTCTGGGGCATCGGTATGCCCAATACCGTCGCGAGCTGAAGTTCGGGATCAGCGTTTGAGCGACAGGTCCTTCCAGGTGTCGTACATCCACTCGGGCCGGATCGAATGATCCTGCACATTGCGATGGGCGAGCGTCATATTGCGCTTATAGGCGATGACATACACCGGCAGGTCTTCGGCGGCGATCCGTTGCACCTCGTCGAGGATCTGGCGACGGCGTGCGCCATCGAGTTCGACCGCAGCATCGGCCACCAGGCGATCGAGCGCCGGATTGCTGTAACCAGATGCGTTGCGGAAGGGCGTGCCGGTGATGTTGCTGGTCGTATAGAGCATGATGCTGCGCATCAGCGGATCGGCGTAGGCGACGTTGTTGCTGATCGACAGATCAAACTCATAGTTGGTGTAGATCTGACGGATCGCACCGGCGCGGTCCGGGGTCTGCAGGGTCACCCCAATACCGACCTCCTCGAGCACCTGTTTCAGGTAGGGACCCATCCGCACGTTCTCGGGATACCAGGGTCCAATCACGAGTCGCAGATTGAAACGTTTGCCATCGGGCCGAACCGGGTGCCCGGCCTGGTCGAGCAGCGCCTTGGCGCGCGCCGGATCAAATGCGTAGGAGGGCGCGCGGTCGTTGTAGAAATTCCGGTAGACCGGCGAAACGGTACCGTTGGCCAGTACGCCAAACCCATTCATCAGCGTATCGACCACGAAGCGCCGATTGACCGCATGGGCGATGGCCTGGCGCACCCGCCGATCGGCCAGCACAGGCGTACGGGTGTTCATCTCCATCACCATGAACTCTTGCAGCCCGCCCGCATCGGTCGACGCAAAACGCGCATCGGCCGCGAGCCGGCCGATGTCAGCCGGCGAAAACGGCGAGCCCACACCGAGTTGGGCTGCGCCGGTTTCGAAGGCACTCGCGCGGGCAGCGGGATCCTGCAGATAGCGGATGAAGATGGCGTCCAGCCGGGGACGGCCAGCGTCCCAATAAGCGGGGTTGCGACGCAATTCGACGTGAGAACCTCGGCGCCACTCGACAAACCGGAAAGGACCGGTGCCGACCGGCGACGCGTTGGTCTTGTTGGTTCGGATGTCCGAGCCCTCGTACAGATGCTTGGGGATCATCTGCGCTTCGGTCCCACCCAGCGATGCGAGCACCAGAAACAGCGGAACGGGATTGTCGTATTCGATCACCAGGGTCTGAGGGTCCGGCGCACTCGCGCGGGCGATGCTCCGCAGCGCCGGGTTGCCACTGAAGGCTTTCCAATGCTGCAAGGCATTGAACACCGCATCGTCAGCCGTGAAGGGCTTGCCGTCGTGCCAGTTCACGCCCTTCCGGAGCTTGAAGCTGAAGCGCTTGCCGCCCTCGCCCACGTCCCAGCTTTCTGCCAACTGGCCCGTGAAACTGCCGTCATTTTCGAGGCGAACCAAGCGTTCGAGAATCTTGGTTGAAACGAGCAGGGGATTGCCGCCACCACCACCGGGCGCAAAGACCGCATTGGTCTCGACCGTGTAGACAACGGTCAGAACACCGCCCGACTGCTGCGCGCTCACGAGCGTCGGCACCGACGACGAAGCGAGCGACGCCGATGCGAGTTTGATCAGTTCCCTGCGATCCATTGCCTACCCCCTGGTCTCATCATCGCGCCTGTTGTCCAGCGAAACGCTGTCAATCTTTCTGAACGGCTGTTCAAAACCTCCGGACAGTATCACGGGACAGCCTGTGATCCAACCCCCGAAAGCGCCCACGAATCCAACTCTGCAAAAAAAAAGGCGACCGCAGTCGCCCATGCCATGCCTCTCTGGAGATCGATCAGCTGCGGCTCTGCAGCGCGCGGATGCGATCCTCGATCGGGGGGTGGCTGGAGAACAGCGCCATCAGACCGCTGGGGCGTGAATTGATGCCCATGTTCTGCACGGTCTTGGGCATCTCGCCCGGATCGAGATTACCCAGCCTGGCGAGCGCGTTGATCATCGAATTGCGCTGACCCATCAGTTGCGCGGCACCCGCATCAGCACGGAACTCGCGCTGACGCGAGAACCAGGCCACGACGATCGCGGCAAGCACGCCCAGAAAGATGTCCATCACAATCGTGGTCACGTAGTAGCCGATCCCAGGGGCATCGTCCTGGTTGCGCAGAATCACCCGATCGACCACGTAGCCGACGATCCTGGAGATGAAGACCACGAAGGTGTTCATGACGCCCTGGACCAGAGTCATCGTGACCATGTCGCCGTTTGCCACATGCGCGACCTCGTGACCGATCACCGCCTCGACTTCATCGCGATTCATCGACTGAAGCAGGCCTGTCGACACAGCAACCAGCGCGGAGTTCTTGAAGGCGCCCGTCGCAAACGCATTGGGATCGCCCTCGTAGATCGCCACCTCGGGCATGCTGATGCCCGCTTTTTCTGAAAAACGGGCAACGGTGCGCACGATCCACTGATGTCCGGGGTCGGGTGAATCATTGATCACCACAGCGCCAGTCGACCATTTGGCCATGGGCTTGCTGATCAGCAGCGAAATGAAAGCGCCACCGAAACCCATGATGGCTGCGAACACCAGGAGCATGCCGAGATTGAGCCCCTGGCTGCTCATGAAGCGGTTGAGCCCGAGCACCGACACGACGACACTGAGCACCAGCATCACAGCAAGGTTGGTCAGGACGAAGAGGATGATGCGTTTCATGTTTGCAACTCCAAAGGGAGATCGTTAAAGACGAATCCTAGCAAGTGGGACAGCGCCCTGCTCCTATTCCCCGACCCCGTGGCGGAAACCCCATGCCTGCCCTTAATCCTGCACAAGACGGGTCAGTCGCCAGAACTCCGAGAATGAGCGGCAGTCGCGCGCCGGCCAGTCGAAAAGGCGCGGGTGATGTACCCGCGCACGGCCTGACTGGACATCTCTGAGATGCGGGTCGGCGGTCGTTTCCACAAGTGTTTCAAGTTGATCGTCCGGCGCGATGGCCTCGCACCATACGATCCGCTCGCAAACCTCGGCCATCGCGGTCAGAACAAAATGCCAGCGGCGCTCGCTCCAGGGCCAACGCCGATGAAAAGGCGCATACAGCACGCCGATCGAGGGCAGACCCGCCACAGATGGGCGGATCGCCCAGGGATGCACGAGCCAGTGACCGGAGAGCGCGTCGGGCTCGACGGTGGGCAAGGCGACCGGGGGCTGGCTCGAACGCAAAGGCTCAGGCTGTCCGCCGCCGCCTGCCATCACGGCCGGGCCGCGGGGCCCCACCTCATCGGGCGAGCGGGGGGTCCGCGCGATCCGATCGAGCTCATCGTAGGAGCAGTCGATCACGGTCCCAGGCGCATGCCAATCCGGCGGCGCGTATCGAGCCACGTTTTCAGCATTGAACAGATACGGCTTGTGACTGGCCGTTCCGGCAACCCATTGCCAGGACAAGTGATTGCTCGCGAGGTCGCCATCGAGCAGGTGGCCGTACATCCAGTCCGCCCCCGCCCGCCAATGCACCTTGCGTAGGTGCACGAGGTAAGACGCAAGCCACATTCGCGCGTGATTGTGCAGCCACCCGGTGGCATACAGCTCATCAACGGCTCGATCGATGACCGGCAGGCCCGTACGCGCCTCGATCAGATCGGCCGGAAGCGTGTCCGAGTAGGCTTCATCAGGCAAGGGGCCGTCGCGCAGCGAGACGAAGATGCCCTCCCCCAGGCGCGACCAATGGTGATGGAAGAATTCGCGCCAACCCAGTTCATAGGTGAACTTATGCTGCGGTCCGATGCGATGACGCCCGTCAACCACCCGGTAGACCTCGGGCAGCGTCAGCATGCCGTGGGTAATGTAGGGCGAGAGCCGTGAGACGGCACCGCCGAGTTGGTTCCGGGAGCGCGCGTAATCGGCCGGCCGCACCGCCTCGAGCCGGGCATGGGCGCAAGCCCGGGAAGGTTCGAAGTCGGGCGCTCGCCTAGCCGTCATGGCCGAGTCCCGGCGCACGTCGAAT
>JBIKTA010000079.1:0-8065 GCA_044348315.1 Burkholderiaceae bacterium
CAACCCGAGCCTTGGAAAACAGGTCCTTGATGCTTTGGCCAACCTGCTGCAGCCAGTATTTGGCCCCGTGCCCGATTGCGATATCGGGGCGCGGCGCGATCGCAGTGAAAACGTTGGAGGACAGCGTCGAATCGAGGCGTGTGGCCATGGTGTGGTCGTCCTCAGCTGCCGGGCGTTGGCCTGCGCCACTTACCCGCGGATGATGAGGTTGGGTACTGCGGGGCGGTCAGCGCCGCTGCGCCAGGCAGACGCGTCAGCGCCTGGCTGGGGCTCGAGGGCACCGGCTTCGTTCAACCCCGGGTCGCGCTGGGCACGATCCTCGAGCGCCGCCAGCTCGCCCTCGGAGAGTTCGCCGAGGGCGCCCTGCAGCTGCGCATGGAGCGAGCGGGTCGTGAGGCAGAACTGCTCAAGCGCGTTCAGCCATTGCGGCGGCTCCGTTCCTGCGACGGCCATTCGCCAGGAAAACACCAGCGTGTGATGCTCGGTATCGAGCCCGATCGCGCCGCCGCGTGTGGCGACCTGATGCAGGTTGAGCGCGAGCGCTGCGGTGATGAGCGCGAGGCCCTGGGCACCTGCTGCGGGACCCAGCACCGAATAGAGCACCAGGTCAGTCGCGTCGGGCGACAGCGCAAGGGCGACCTTGAGGTCGTCGTCGAACTCCAGGTGAATCGCTCCATCGTCTGCGACACCCGCATCGAGCCCGAAGGCGTCGCGCAGCATCCCTGAAATGATGTCGAGTGGGGTCTGTGCCGGGGCCATGGGATTGCCCTTGAGATTCGGTTAGGATCGGCAGGCCAATGGACTGCTCGCGCAATGTGGCCGAGTGTAAACCGTCCGTTGGCGCAAGAGAGGAGAGCAGATGTGAAAGCGTACCTTGTTGCCCTGATGTTCTGGGTCTCGATCTGCGTGGGATGGACCCCGGCCGCGCAGGCAGCCGAGGTTCGCGTCTCGCCCAAGGTGTTCAGCGTCGAGCCGATCGGTCGCTACGATCGCGCGCGTCTCGCGGCTATCGTCAATGGCGAGTTGAAACAATTCCTCGCCGGTTCTTCTGCGGGGTTTGGACGTTTCGAGGGGCGTTTCGCCCAGGCCCGGTATGAGGTCGATCTGTACCGCGTCCGCTATCTGACCGTCGTACCTGAACTCGGTAACCGATCTGTGACCGCTTCGGGTCTGCTTGCTCTGCCGGTCGGAGCGGAGGCCACCCTGCCGCTCATTTCGTATCAGCACGGTACCGTCTTTGAGAAGGAGAGCGTGCCTTCCCGACCCGATCAGTCCATGGAGACGCGGCTCGTGCTCGCCCAGTTTGCGGGCCAGGGCTATGCCGTGATCGCAGCCGACTACCTGGGCCTGGGCGACTCCGACCTGCCCAATTCCTATTTCGTCATGCAGAGCACCGAACAGGTGACTTTTGATCTTTACGCTGCCGCCTTGAGTGCCTTGGCGCAGCAGGGTCGGAAGGTCTCGGCGGTTGCGACGCTGGGCTGGTCGCAGGGGGGCTACAGCAACATGATCTTGCTGCGCAAGCTCGAGCGCGAGGGGATTCCCGTGGCTGCCTCGGTGACCGCGGCGGGTGCGGTCGATCTGGGTCTCTTCATCTTGCGTGGGATCACCAACCCCCGGCCGATCGATGCGGTCTTCCGGTCGGCCGCGCTCTCCAACATGCTCTTTGCGTTCGAGCACTATCGGCAGCGGCCGGGCCTGGCCAACGAGGCGCTGCGCCCGGAGTTTTTCGCGATCGCACGCGCCTTTTACGAATTCAGGGTCGGTTTCGGTGATTACATGAACCGTGTGCCGGTCGATCCCAATCAGGTGCTGCGGCCACAGTTCATCGCACAGATGACGCAGGGCGCGGGCCCGTTTCTCGCCATTCTTGACCAATCCGCTTCCTACCGCTGGCTCAGTAAAACGCCTTTGCGGGCCTATTACGGGGGACGGGATGAGGCGATGCCCGATTTCATCGCGCGCATGGCGGTGGACTACCAGCAGGCGCTGGGCAAGCGCAACGGTGAGGCATTGAGTGCCGACGCCGATCACCGCGACACCTTCGTTCACGCGCTGATCGATGCCAAGCCCTGGATCGACCAGCAGGTTGCGCGGCCGGCCGCCCCTGCAAGATGAATTTTCAGCAGTTGCGCTATGTCCGCGAGACGGTCAGGCGGCAACTGAACCTGACCGAAGCGGCGCGCGCCCTCCACACCTCGCAGCCTGGCGTGTCGCGGCAGATCCGCGAGTTGGAAGAGGAACTGGGCGTCGATCTCTTCGAGCGGCACGGCAGGCGATTTGTCCGCTTGACCCCTGCGGGGCGCCAGCTGCTGCCCATCATCGAGCGTGTGCTGGAGGAGGCCGAGAACCTGAGGCGCGCGGGGGCGGAATTTGCCGCTCGCGACCAGGGCAGTCTCGTCGTCGCGACCACGCACACCCAGGCGCGCTACATGTTGCCGGCTGTAGTTGCCGCCTACCGGGCGCGCTATCCCAAGGTAAGGTTGTCGCTGCAGCAGGGCAGCCCGACCGCGATCGCCCAGATGGTGATCCGGGGTGAGGCCGATATGGCGATCGCCACCGAATCGCTCGATCACTACGAAGAACTCGTGACGCTGCCGGCCTATCGCTGGTCTCACGCAGTCGTGGTGCCGAGCGGCCATCCGCTGGCTCGCGTGAGGCCCCTCACGCTCGAGGCGATCAGCCGCTGGCCCATTGTGACCTACAGCACCGAATTTGCAGGTCGGAGCAAGATCGATCAAACCTTCGCAGCGGCGGATCTGAAGCTCGATGTGGTGTTCACCGCCATCGATTCAGACGTCATCAAGACCTATGTGGAACTGGGGCTGGGGGTAGGGATCATCGCCTCGGTCGCGTTTGACGAAAAACGCGATCGGGCACTCCGGCGGCTCAAAAGCGATGCGCTCTTTCCGGTCAACACGACCCGGGTGGCGCTGCGCCGCGGCGTCTATCTGAGGGAAATCGTGCTGGCTTTCATCGAGGCGTTCTCGCCAGAGCTCGATGAGGCTCGTGTGAGGGCGGCGATACGCGAGGCGTGAGCGTGATGTCGCTGATGCGCGAGGCGTGATATCGCTGATCGGCGAGGCCTCTGATGCGCGAGGCGTGAGCGTGTCTGCGCGCCGGCGCCCGGTCTGTCGTGCGGGGCAACCGAGCGACTTGAGTGCACTCGGTTTGCGGTTAGTTCGCGGTCAGATGGATGCCGGTGAGGAGCACGATGCTCTGCTCCATCTGCGGGTCTTTGCAGGATCCGCTCATCCCTTGTGCGATCAGCTTGTAGCGCTTGCCCGCCATGCCCGGCACGCGGTCAGCCGGAATCGCGTAGCTCAGTGTTTTCCAGGGATTGGCCGCGTCGACAGGCTCGAAGGTCGATTGGTTGATGCGCAGTGCCGGGATCTTGCTGCCGTCGGCGCTCGCGACCAGCGCGACGATCGTGGTCCAGGTGCCGCCGCAAGTGATCGAGCCGTAGGCGTCGAGCCGGAGGTTTACCGCAGTGGTGCCGGCCGGGACGGTGAACTCGTCGCTCGTGAGGCGGTCGACGCAGCTGACCGTATCGATCGAGATGTTGCCCTCGGGCGAGCGGGTGGTGAGCGTGGCCGGGTATCCGCACATGCGCGCGACCGTGCCGCGACCGAGCGCAGGGTGGGCCGGGCGGTCCGCCGGAACCGGGCCGATCAGGTTGCCCAAACTGGCAAAACGGGTGCGCTGCGTGCTCTGGGTCCAGCCCGCGCCCGGGCCGGCGGGGTCATCGAAGCTGCCGTTGGCGATCAGTTCGGTGCTGGGGCTTGCCGCCTGCAGGAGCGGCCGGCTCCTGACGATCGGTACCGATTGTGGCAGGGGCTTGGCCGGTTCGACCGAGACCGCGCTCGCGATCTCGGCTGAATCGAGGTAGGCCTGCACCGGGTCGCTCGGCTCTGATGAGCCGCAGGCAGCGCGTCCCAGCAGGACCAAGGTGCTGAGGGCCAATCGGGACAGGGCAGGCATCGGGAAGTGAGCCATGGCAGACGCTCGTGGTTTGGGGTTGGCGGGCGCGAGGGCTGGCAAACGGGAACAACACAGCATTTTGAATCAGAACGGGGTTGTCTGAAAGGCGCCTGGTGCTTTCGTGGGAGGATTTGGGGTTCAGTGGAGACGTCGACATGTCGAGCCTTGCCTATCTGACCCATCCTGATTGCCTGCGCCACGAGATGGGCGCGCACCATCCCGAGTGCCCCGACCGGGTGACCGCGATCCACGAGCGGCTGCTAGCGACCGGGTTGCTCGCTCAGATGGATGTGATCGATCCCCCGCTCGCGACCGACGAGCAGATCGTGCGCGCCCATTCGACCGATCATCTCCATGCGCTGGAAGCCGCCTCACCGGCTTCGGGTCGCGTGAGGCTGGATGCGGATACGTCGATCAACCCCTGGTCGCTCCAGGCTGCGCGTCGCGCGGCGGGCGCGGCCGTGCGGGCGACCGAGAGGGTGGTGGCCGGCACGGTGCGACGCGCGTTCTGCAACATCCGTCCCCCTGGCCACCATGCCACGCGCGATGCGGCGATGGGATTTTGCCTGTTCAACAATGCGGTGATCGGACTGCGACATGCACTCGCCGAGGGCGGGCTCGAGCGTGTCGCCCTGATCGATTTCGATGTGCATCATGGCAACGGGAGCGAGGACATCCTCGCAGGCGATGAGCGTGTGCTGATGGTGTCGACCTTTCAGCGCAGGCTCTACCCGTTTTCAGGCGAGGTACCGCTCGACCCTCGATTCCGAAACGTCGGGCTCGAGGCGCACAGCGACGGCGCTGCGCTTCGCCGAGCGCTCGAGGACGACTGGGTGCCTGCCCTGCGGCAGTTCAAGCCGCAGATGCTGTTCATCTCGGCCGGTTTCGATGCGCACCGTGCCGATGGGCTGGCGCAGCTTGCCTGGGACGAGAACGATTACCGCTGGGTCACTGCACGGCTGGTGAGTCTAGCCGACGAGCTCTGCGAGGGGCGGATCGTCTCGGTGCTCGAAGGCGGCTATGACCTGCCGGCGCTTGCCCGGTCGGCCGAGCAGCATGTGCGCGCGCTGATGGATCTCTGATGGGTGTGCTGTGGAATGTTGCGCCCGAGATCGACTAGGGTCTTGTCACGCAGGCGGGCCGGAAATGAGCGAAATCTCGTCTCGGATCTGCGTTCAACTCGCAGATTCGAATTCGGGCGTCAGTCCATCCCCGGGAAATGCCTTGAGCGCGTGATGATAGGCGGTCACCCGCTCGACCTCCTCGCGTGAGCCGAGGATCACCGAGACCCGCTGGTGCAGTTTTTCGGGGGCGATGTCGAGGATGCGCTGGTGACCGTTGGTGGCCGCGCCACCGGCCTGCTCCACCAGAAAGGCCATGGGGTTGGCCTCGTACATGAGGCGCAGCTTGCCGGGCTTGTCGGGTTCGCGGCGATCGCGTGGATACATGAAAATCCCGCCGCGGGTCATGATGCGGTGGACGTCGGCGACCATGGATGCGACCCAGCGCATGTTGAAATCCACCCCGCGCAGGCCCTCCTTGCCGGCGAGCAATTCATCGATATAGCGCTTGACTGGCGGCTCCCAGTGGCGCGCGTTCGAGGCATTGATTGCGAACTCGCGGGTGCTGGCTGGAATCGTGATCCGGTCGTGCGTCAGGTACCAGGTGCCGGTCTCGCGGTCGAGCGTGAAGGACGCGACGCCGTCGCCGACCGTCAGCACCAGCAAGGTCGACGGGCCATAGACGGCGTAACCGGCGGCGAGTTGCTGTCGGCCCGCCTGAAGGAAATCGGCCTCGGTCGCGTCGCCGCCATGCTCGGGCGCGCGCAGCACCGAAAAGATGGTGCCGATCGAGACGTTGACGTCGATATTGGACGAGCCGTCGAGCGGGTCGAAGAGCAGCAGGAAGCCGCCTTTCGGGTAGCGGCCCGGGATCGGGTAGGGGTGATCCATCTCTTCTGAGGCCATCGCGGCGAGGTGCCCCCCCCATTCGTTGGCCTCGAGCAGGATGTCGTTGGCGATGACGTCGAGCTTTTTCTGGGCCTCGCCCTGGACGTTGGATGAGCCGGCATCGCCCAGCACGCCAGCAAGGGCACCCTTGCCGACCGCAGTGGCGATTCCCTTGCAGGCGCGCGCGCAGACCTCAAGCAGCAGGCGTAATTCGGCACTGATCAAGCCGCGCTCCCGCTGTTTTTCGACCAGATAGCGGGTGAGGGTGATGCGTGACATCAGTGGCGCCTTGGGGGTGATTGGGAATGGGGTCAATTGTAGCGACAGCGACAGCGCCGACGGCCTGTGCGGAATTTTCCCGGATTCAGCTTGAATTGCTGACTGAATTTCTGATCGACGGACTGCACTGCGGGAACGCGACGTGCGATGATCTTGCGTCCGCGTTTGTAAGGCGCTACCTCGTGAATGGAGAGTCGAAATCATGTCTGCCCAACCCGGTTTTGCTTTTTCAGCGGCAGTACTCTCGGTGGCCGCCTTCGCTGCTTTCCTTGCGTCTTCGCCGGTGCTCGCCCAGAGCCCGGTGGTGCAGCCCCAGTATTTCGGCGCGCCGGTGAGCCCGGTGGTCGCGGTTGACCTCAATGCCTCGTCTTCACAGCCGTTGGGTCAGTCGGCTTTTTCAGGCGGGCAGGTGGGTGGTGCGTCCACGGGTGGCATGACCTACGGCCAGCGGATACAGGTTGAGTCGTCAGCCCCCATGTATACCGGTGCGTCGGGTATTGGCGGATCAGGCGGTTCCGGGCGTTCCGTTCGGCCGTAGGCGCTCGCCATGCCGGGTCTGGCCTGGCGTCCGCCGTTTTCCGCACATGTAGCAAAGCGTCCGCCCGCGGGACGCTCAAGGATCACGACGCGTGCAGCAGGCCTGACTGACCCACTTCGTCATCGAAGCCGGGAAGGCGAGCTTTTCAGACAGCGTACGGCGCTCGGCGATGAGCGCACTCGTGCTGCAGACGAATTTCTGATCCCCGTCGTCCCTCGATAGGGCTGGTCCGGGCCCGGCCCTCCTGCGCTGCAGGGAAACCATCAAGTCACCTGGCGCGCTCCGTGACGCCGAATCACGATCAAGTCGATCCATTCTCCACGAGTGGCGCCCGGTTGTTCATCCGCACCATCCTACGGTCGGGGGATTGGCTTGATCCAGGTCAACGTTACCCTTCCGGTCTCGTTTTTACAAAGCTCCCAGGGTGTGCTCGTGGTCGGATCGACCAAGACTCCAGACAGAAGGAAGTCACGCTCCTGTGAACGCCCGGACCCTCGGTGCATTTGATGCCGTGGATCAACGAAACCTCAGAGATCTCCAATGAAGAAAAAATCCCTATCACGCCGAATCGGAAAAGCCGGTGCACAAACGATGGCGCTGAGCGCTTTGGCGCTCGCGATCAACATGGCGCACGCGCAGGTGTACCTGGGTAACCAGTACGGCGGCATCGCGACCTCCAGTTCCTTGTTCACCGCCGAGAACGGCAACCCCGCCGTCTACACGCATGTCGAGAGAAATCCTGGATCCGATGATTGGAACTCTTCGCAGGGAGGACCGACGTCTTACTCCATCGCAACGAGCCGTGGCGGGGACCTGTTTTACCAGAGCACCGTGATTTACTCCGTGGTCAGCAGCGGGGGCGGCGAGAGCGTCCACTTCAACCGGTTCGCCGCCGAGACCTCCAGATACATGATCGATAGCTGGAGTTCCATGACCGCAAGTGCCAGCCGCACCGCGAGCTACCAGGAAAACCGCTTCTACTCCATCGTCGATGCGCTTCCAGGGCGCAACTATTTCTTTGGAAATGGTTCGGAGGTGTCTGCCGTTGCACGCGGTGCCAATGCCTACGCGCAGCTCGGCCCGATCGTTGGTGTCGAAGGCCCAGAGTGGTTTGACGTGGGATTCGTTTATGACCCCGGGGTCGCAGGGGGAGCACTCACCCCCTACGCGATCGACATCGCTGGCAGCAGCCAGTTCGATGGCAACAACACGGTCAACGGCGACATCCGCGCGGGCGGCCTCATCATCAATGGCTCGAACGTGCGCTTCAACAGCGCATCGGTGACGGGCAATATCGTCTTCGAGACCGCAGGGTCCC
>JBIKTA010000080.1:0-8041 GCA_044348315.1 Burkholderiaceae bacterium
AATTTCGCGCCGATCGCTTATCTGGCGGCGCCCAATGCCGAGCCACTCGAAAAACTGCAGGCGCTGGAGTACGACCGCCTGCAAAATGAAGGGCTCCGCGAGGCGCTCGAGTCGCTCGATCCCCGGAGCCGTCGGATCATCGAGACCCGCTGGCTACGCGACGATTCCGAAGGCGGTGCGATGACGCTGCACCAGCTCGCCGATGAGTACGGTGTCTCGGCCGAACGGATCCGGCAGATCGAGGTCAAAGCGCTCCAGAAAATGAAGACCGCACTCGCGGCCTACGCCTGATCCGCACCGCGTTTGAATACCCGGCCCCGCTCGACCTGCGGTCGAGACTATGCGTGCGCCCCGTGGCAGGGTCGGGGGCTCATTCTTTTGCACACTGAACGATGAGCCCTCCGACTGCACCCGCCGCTGCCTCCTGGGCCGTGGCCGCCCTACTGGCGAACGCCATGACCTGGGGCCTGTCGTGGTTGCCCCTGCGGCATTTTGAATCGGTCGGCCTTCACAGCCTCTGGACCACGTCTGCGATTTTCGGAATCGCCAGTGTCGTGATTGCAGCGAGCCGCCCGGCCAGCATCCGCGGGTTGCTCAAAAACCCCTGGATGTGGGCGCTCGCTCTTGTCTCCGGCACCACCAATACAGCATTCAACTGGGGCGTGACGATCGGCGAAGTGATTCGGGTGGTGCTGCTCTTTTACCTGATGCCGGTCTGGGCAGCCGGGCTTGCCCGCCTGCTTCTGGGTGAGCCGCTCAATCGCGCCGTGCTGGGTCGCGTGGCACTCGCGCTGACCGGTGCGGCCGTGGTCCTGTGGAAGCCCGAGCTTGGGCTGCCGCTGCCAGCCAGTGCCGGGGACTGGCTGGGTCTGGCAGGCGGCGCAGGTTTTGCACTGGTCAATGTCATTCTCAGAAAACAAGCCGCCACACCGGCCACCGACCGCGCACTCGCAATGGCCGCGGGCGGCCTGATCGTACCGCTTCTGATCGCCCCGGCCATGGTCGCAATTGGGCGGCTGGACCCGCCGCCGGCAGTCGCACTCAGCTGGCTCCTACCGCTCGCGATCTTTGCCGCAGTCATGCTGGTGGCGAACCTCACGCTGCAGTATGGCGCTGCGCGCCTGCCCTCCCGGATCACCTCGATCGTGCTGTTGATCGAGGTCCCTGTGGCGGCGGTCTCGGCAGCGCTCTTCGCGGACGAAGTGCTGAGCGCACAAGTCCTGCTCGGTGGAGGTCTGATCGTACTGGCGAGCCTCCTCGCCGCGCGCGCACGCTGAACCGATGGGTGGGCGATCGCCCACCGACGAGGGGCTGGTCAGGATGGCTGGACGCTGCCCGCACGAGGAGCAACTGGCGTCGCCGATCAGGTTTCGGCCAGCAAGCGGCGCAAATCAGCCAGAATCGGATCGGGACCCGCACCGTGCTTGACGAACAGTCGCAGTCGCCCCTGTCGGTCGAGGACGTAGGTGCCCGCCGTGTGGTCGATCGTGTAGCTGCCGGGGGTCTTGCCCTTGACCTTCTGGTAAAACACGCGGAACGCCTTGGCGGTGCGGGCGGTGGCCTCTTCGTCGCCTCTCAGCCCGATGAAGCTCGGATGAAAAGCGGGGACGTACTGGGCGAGCAAGTCCTGTGTGTCGCGTTCGGGATCGACGGTGATGAAAGCCACCTGCACCTGTGAGGCGAGCGGGCCCAGCCGCGACATGATCTCGGCCATCTCAGCGAGCGTCGAGGGACAGACGTCGGGGCAGTGCGTGAACCCGAAAAAGATCGTGAGCACCTTGCCGCGAAAGTCCTCTAGCCGCCGAACCTGACCCGTGTGGTCGGTGAGCTCGAAGCCTTTGCCGAAATCAGCACCCGTCACATCAGTATTGCGAAACGCGGGCGCCCGGCTGTCGCAGCCCGCAAGCAAAAGTGCGGCTGCAGGGGCAAGGCAAAGAAGGCGCCGGCGCCGCAGGCCCGGCCAGCCGGCTCGCATGTCCGGCATCACGTCACTGCCCGAGGTAGTGATCGATCAGCAGCGCACCAAAGAGCGCCGCGAGATAGAAGATCGAATAACTGAAGGTCCTGCGGGCGAGGGCATCCGAGTATTGCCGCCACAGCCGCCACGCGTAGTAGAGGAACACAAGCCCGAGCGCCAACGCGCTCGCGAGGTAAAACAACCCGCTCATCCGGATCATGACAGGCATCAGCGACACGCCCACCAGCAGGATCGTGTAAAGCAGCACATTGAGTCGGGTGAACTCGGGTCCGTGAGTGATTGGGAGCATGGGCAGCCCTGAGCGCTTGTAGTCCTCGATCCGGTAGAGCGCGAGCGCCCAGAAATGGGGCGGCGTCCACACAAAAATGATCAGAAAAAGGACGATCGCGGGCGCCGTCACCTCGTTGGCAATCGCGGTCCAGCCGAGCACTGGGGGCATGGCACCCGAGGCGCCGCCGATCACGATGTTTTGCGGCGTGGCGGGCTTGAGCAGAACGGTGTAGATGACCGCGTAGCCCACGAAGGTGGCCATCGTCAACCACATGGTCAGCGGATTGACGTACCAGTAAAGCAGCATCGAGCCCAGCCCGCCGATCACGCCCGCGAAAATGATCGTGCCACTGACACTCACCTCGCCGCGGGGCAAAGGGCGGGCGCGCGTACGGGCCATGCGCGCGTCGATGCTGCGCTCGATCAGGCAGTTGAACGCAAAACCCGCGCCGGCAAGCAGCGATATGCCGGCCAGCCCGGGCAGCATGACAGACCAGGGAATCGGCCCCTGCGCAGCCAGCAACATACCGATCAGCGCGCAGAATGCCGCGAGCATCACCACACGCGGCTTGGTGAGCTCGTAGTACTGGACGACAGTGTGGCGCCAGTTGAATTGGCGCAGGCTTGACAATTGCATGACGGCGATCAGACCTGAAGCATCGCTCTGGAAGCCCGAAAGTTTAGCACCACCATCAAGGCGAGCAGCAGCGCAGCGCCGCCCGTGTGGGTAACCGCGACATTGATCGGCAGGCTGAACCAGACATTGGACAGGCCGAGACAGAACTGGATGATGATCAGAAGGAGGAGCGCGCGCCCAAGCGGCGCGGCGCCCTCGATTCTCATCAGCCGGACCGCCAGCCATCCCAGCCACCCGACCACGATCAGCGCGCCGATCCGATGCATCATGTGGATCGCGGTGAGCGCTTCCCTGGGCAGAAACTCGCCGTCGTCGGTGCGCCCGAGTTCGCGGAACACGTGGAAGGCATCGGCGAAATTCATAGCCGGCCACCAACGACCCTGACAGGTCGGCAGATCGATGCAAGCCAGAGCCGCATAGTTGGTACTGGTCCAGCCGCCCAGAAGGATCTGCAGGCAGAGCAGCACCAGCCCGATGAGCGCAGGCTTTCGCAATTCGTGGAGTGCCTCGGGATCACGCAGCCGCGGCTCGCGCAACTGCCGGGCAAAGAGCCACACCAGCAGGGCAAAGGTCAGAAGACCTCCCGCCAGGTGAAGCGTGACGATCGCGGGTTTGAGCAACATCGTGACCGTCCACATGCCCAGCATGCCCTGGAAAATCACCACGCCAACCAGTGCGATCGGCAGCGCCGGGGACTGCTCGAGGCGCTCACGCAGGCGCCAGGCGATCGCGGCGATGGCGATGATCAGAAGCCCCAGGCCGCTCGCGATATAACGGTGCACCATCTCGCGCCAGGCCTTGCCCATCGAGACCGGGCCATGCTCGCCACCCTGCTCGGCGACCGCTTGCGCGATCTCGCTGCTTGCGCCCTTGGGGGTGAGCTTGCCATAGCACCCCGGCCAGTCCGGGCAGCCCAGGCCCGCGTCGGTCAAACGCACCCAGGCCCCGATCATGATCAGCAGAAGCGTCAAGGCCGCGGTAAAACCGACCAAGTGCGCATAGCGCTTGAGCGTGCTTCGGCGCGGTTCGGCCTCGGGATAGCGGAAGGCATCAGGCAGCATGGTGGTCTCTTGGAGCGAACGCGAACGCGAACGGGCGTGAGCATGAGCGGGGCGGATCAGACGCCAAGCCCTCAACCGATCCGCGATGCGCGCAGAAGTTTCGACAAATCTTTTTTCATCCTGGCCGGATCGGCTGCAATCGGAAAACGCATCATGAGGTTGCCGAGCGGATCGACGAGGAATACGTGACGCGTGGCTGCGGTACCGGACCCTCCGGGAAACACCGCACTGAGGGCCTGGGGGTCAACGCGCAGCCACTGCAGGCCGTCGTGCTCGGCAAGCAATGCGGGCGGGGGCGTGCCCGGATCGGTTACCAGCCAGACGCGTTGCACCCGATCGCGCTCGCGCCCAGTCATGAGCCTCACCTGCCGGATCTGAAAGAGGCGATCTCGACAGTCCTCCGGACAATCGGCCGGCGCAGCGGTCACGAGCAGCCACTTGCCCCGATACTGCGCAAGGGTCCCTGCTTCACCCGTGGGCCCTTGCACGGCAAACTCGCCGACCGGGCGCTGGGGCTCGATCAGGTCCGCGTAATTGATCCGCCCCTGGGGCCGGATCACGTAGTAGGTGAAATAGGATGCGATGACCGGCGCGGCGCAGGCCAGTACGATCAAGAGCAACTTGATCCGGGCGCGGCGTGCGGCCCTTGCGTCGATTGAGGCGTATGCGGCGGTGTTCATCATGGTCGATTGCGTCTCAGTTGTCGCAGGGTGAGGCCGAGCCAAAGCACCGCTGTCAGGCCCGCCAGCGCGTACCACTGCACGGCATACGCCCGGTGCTTGTCGGTTCCCGCGCCGGGCGCGGGCCAGTCACGCACCAATTGTCCCGCACCACCGACACCCGGCTGATGCGCAAGCGGTTCGGCAACACCGGCTGCGGGCTGATGCGGGGCTGGTCCAGCACCGCCCTCAGCGGTCTGACGGAGCAGCACGGGCGCAAGGGCAAGTCCGGACCAGGCTGCCACCGACGCGATGCTCGCGTTCTGCCAGAGCCGATCAGCCGGACCCGGGGGCACCGAGCGCGCGAGTTCGAGGGCCTGGGGCAAATCAGGCTCGACACGCGCCTCGATCATTACGACAGACGGGTTCACTGGCAGCGCCGGCAAGTTGGATCGGTTGGCAGGGTCACCCGGAAGCCAGCCCCGCAACACCAAGGCGACTTGACCCGATCCCTCTATTTTAACGGGCGTGAGCAGGTGAAACCCGGCTCGCCCACGCCAGGTACGGTTATCGATGTAAACCGCATATTGATCCAGCCACCGCCCGCGCAGCACCAACCGGCCACCGATCTGCTCGGGTCCCAGCGCGCGTCCCTCGCCGATTGCGATCGGTTCGGCCGCGAGGGCTGCATCGATGGCGGCCTGAAGCTGCGCCTTTTCTGCGGCGCGACGCATTTGCCAGTTGCCGAGCGAAACGGTCGTCGCGATGACAAGGATCGCCGCCAGCGCGGGCAGCACATGGACCCACCTGAGCATGCCGCGTACCGTCATTGCGACGGAATCGCACAGCGCAGGGCCAAGCGGCCTACAATCGCGGGTCTCAAATGGAGAAACGTCTTGAAGATCGTGATCGTGGTCGCGTTCGTGCTGATCATCGGGAGTCTCGCCTCAGCGCTGGTCTTCATGATTCGGGACCGGGGACGCACCCGCAACACCGTCCGCGCGCTCGCGCTCCGGGTTGGTTTTTCGATCGCGCTCTTTTTGCTGATCCTCGCGGCGCACTACCTCGGATGGATTCAGAGCACAGGCGTTCCGGTCGGCGTTCGTTGAACGGAACCGTCGTCAGACTGTGCCGTCGCTGGCCTGAAGCGCTTGCAGCGCCCAGGCCCTGCAGCCCTTGACTCAGAACCAGTAGACGACCACGTACAGGCCGAGCCAGACCACGTCGACGAAGTGCCAATACCAGGCGGCCGCCTCGAAGCCGAAATGCTGATCCGGTGTGAAGTGCCCCTTGATGATCCGGAACAGGATCACCGCAAGCATGATCGCACCGACGGTGACATGGAAGCCGTGAAAACCCGTCAGCATGAAGAAGGTGGAACCAAAAATGCCCGAGGTGAGCTTGAGGTTGAGATCGCGGTAGGCGTGCAGATACTCGTAGGCCTGAAAACCCAGAAAGATCGCGCCTAGTGCGACGGTGGCAAACAGCCAGAAGATCACCGAACCCCGTTTGTTTTCCTTCAGTGCGTGGTGCGCGATCGTAAGCGTCACACCAGAGAGCAACAGCAGCGCGGTATTGATCGTGGGAATCGGCCAGGGTCCGATCGTCTGGAAGGCGTCGACCACGTCGGCTGGTCCGAGGTTGGGCCAGACCGCCTGAAAACCGGGCCACAGGACCGATTTGTGGTCGAGATCACCCAGCCAGGGCATGGAAATCGTGCGGGCGTAGAACAAGGCGCCGAAGAAGGCGGCAAAGAACATCACTTCAGAAAAGATGAACCAGCCCATCGACCACCGGAACGACAAGTCCACGCGCTGGTTGTAGAGGCCGCCCTCGGACTCGCGGGCGACGGTGCCAAACCAGCCCACCATCATGTAGAGCAGGATCGCGAGGAAGATCGCAAACATCACCGGGCCATAGCTCGCGCCATTGACCCAGCCCGACATGCCAAAGCCAAAAAAGCCCAGTGCAATCGAGCCGACGATGGGCCAGTGCGAGGGCCCCGGAACGAAGTAGTAGGGCGCGTGAGAGTGTGCTCCGGCTGCCATTGAAGATCCCCCTGTGTTGTCCTGTGTCATTTCAATTGACGATTCCCGGCTGGCCGAGCCGAAGCGTTCAAGCGACCACCCAACGTACCAGTCCAATCAGGCCCAGCACGAAGAGCACGGCCAGCACGATTCCGGTCAAGATCACATAGACCGGATTGAGTCGCTCCATGTCACGCTCATGACCCGCGCGACCCCTCACCCCAAAAAACGACCAGAGCACAGCCTTGACGGTTTCCAAAGCCCCAGCCCTGCCCGAAGCAGGGGCCTGGGGATCGGAATCACCGCCTTGCTGTGGCTCAGCCACCGCTGATCTTGCCTGCGACACCGCCCACCTCAAAGAAGGTGTAGGAGAGCGTGATCGTGTTGACGTCACGCGGAAGCTGAGGGTCCACCACGAAGACCACCGGAAACTTGCGGGTCTCGTTACCCTCCAACACCTGCTGGTTGAAGCAGAAGCACTCGAGCTTTCGGAAGTAGGCGCCGGATTGCAGCGGCGCATAGCTCGGAATGGCCTGTCCCGAGGTGGCGATCGGACGGGTATTGACCAGATCGTAAACCACGGTGATCAACTCGCCGGGGTGAACGGTCATCGCATTGGTCTCGGGCTTGAATAGCCAGGCGCCGCGGCTGTTCGCATCAAATTCGACCGTGACGGTACGGCCGCGATCAACCTGGGTATTGCGGGCAAACTCGGCCGCGCCCTTGTCGCGCTTGGTGAGATCGTTGATGCCGGTGACTTCGCAGATCTTCTGGTAGATCGGGACCAGAGCGTAGCCAAAACCAAACATCAGCCCAGTGATCACGACAAGTTTGCCGAGCAGACGCAGATTCAACGAAGGTGCGCCTCGGGGCGGCGGGTGCTGCGACATCCTTCAGACCTTTCTTATTGGCCGTTTCCAAACAGCCAGTACTTGGCAATCACGCCGGCGAAAAAGACCATCGCGATCGACAGGAGCACCAACGCGGTTCGCAGGTTGCGACCGCGCCGGCCGGGTTGCTGTTCGGCGTTCACTTGACGACCGGGGGCGTCTCAAAGGTGTGGAAGGGGGCGGGCGAGGGAATCGTCCACTCCAGGCCCTCACGAGCTTCCCAGGGGTTGTCCGAGGCCTTTTGACCTTGACCGCGGATGCACTTGATGACCACCCACAGGAAGATCAGCTGCGACAGACCGAACCAGTAGGAGCCGAGCGTGATGAAGGCGTTGAAATCGGCAAACTGCATCGGATAGTCCGCATAGCGGCGCGGCATGCCGGCGAGACCCAGGAAGTGCATCGGGAAAAAGGTGACGTTGAACGAGATCAGCGACATCCAGAAGTGCCACTTGCCGAGCCGCTCGTCATACATGTAGCCCGTCCACTTCGGAATCCAGTAATAGACACCGGCAAAGA
>JBIKTA010000081.1:0-8036 GCA_044348315.1 Burkholderiaceae bacterium
ATGAGGCGTGGACGAAAAAGGCGCCTGCCCAACCCAGGTCATGCCTTCGCCACCCATCTGCGTGAAGGTATCGGTCCGCCGGTCCATCCACTGAACCATATAGTGGCAGCCGATCCCCGCATTGGCCCGCGAGCCCTCGGGTACCCGGGTCGAGGAATTGTGCGGACAGCCCGAGCAGAAATAGGGAATCCGCTCGATGGGCAACACAACTCTGGAGGAACGCTGCTCGACCCGCTCGATTTCGCCCAGGCGTGCGGCAATCCGCGCGGCGAGCTCAGGCTCGATTCGCGTCGTCTGACCTACAGGGCCAGGCAGGAGATCGACCGCCCCAAGGCGAGCCGCGATGATGCGCGCGAGCAGGGCCGGCGACAACTCCCCGCCCTCCGGGACCAGCGGTGCGCCATTGGGCGCAGTCTTGCCGGTCACGTGCGGGCGCTGCCGTTCAGCGTAGAGGATCTCCTTGATCTGTGACTCGATCAGTGAGCGCTTTTCCTCAATCACCAGCACTTCGGCGCAGCCTGCACAGAACTCACGGATCCCATCCGGCTCAAGCGGCCAGGGCATCGCAACCTTGTAAGCGCGCAGACCGACACGACGGGCCGTATCGTCGTCGATACCCAGATCGGCGAGCGCCTGCATCGTGTCGAGCCAACTCTTGCCGGTGGAAATGACTCCCAGGCGGGCGGGCTCGCCAGACGGCCGGCCCAGCACCATCCGGTCGAGGCGGTTGGCACGGGCATAGGCACGCGCGGCCGGCAGCTTCCATCGGGCGAGTCTTTCCTCGAGCTTGAGGAAAGACTCCTCCGGCCAACGGATGTTGAGTCCACCTTGCGGCATTTGAAAATCTTCGGGGAGGACGATACGCACCCGGTCATCTGACGCATCGACAATCCCGGCCGCCTCGAGCGAGTCGGTGACCGACTTGAAGCCGACCCAGACACCCGCAAATCGCGACATCGCCAGGCCGTGCAAGCCCAGGTCCAGGTAATCCTGGACCGTTGCCGGCGCCAGGACTGGCATCGACACAGCGATGAAAATGTGGTCGGTCTGCGCAGCCACAGTCGAGGACTTGGCGCCGTGGTCATCGCCCCCCACCGCCAAGACGCCACCGAGCGTGCTGGTTCCAGCCTGATTGGCGTGCCGAAAAGCATCCCCCGAGCGGTCGACGCCCGGCCCCTTGCCGTACCAGATCGAAAACACACCGTCATAGCGGGCGCCGGGCAGACAGGGCAGTTGCTGCGAGCCCCAGATCGCCGTCGCGGCAAGGTCTTCGTTGAGACCGGGCACGAAACGGATATGGTGCGCCTCGAGTTGCCGGCTCGCTTTCCACAAGGCCTGATCGTAGCCGCCGATGGGCGAGCCGCGATAGCCACTGATGTAGCCCGCGGTGTTGTGGCCCGCCGCCTGGTCGCGACGACGCTGCATCATCGGCAGTCGCACGAGCGCCTGCGTGCCGGTCAGATAGACCGCCCCCACGCCCTGCGCGTACTTGTCGTCGAGCGAAACATCGCGCAATACGGGCTCAACCGGTCGGTTCATCAGCTTTCCTCCTCAGCCGGATTATTCAGGGAGGGTAGCGCCGACGCAAGGGTGACCCTGCCGGCAGGGTGCCGGTACCCGATGAGACTCAGTGCCCTCCGCCTGACACGCCCAGGGTGGCCCGCAGGCGAGGCATCACGACATCGAGCCCGCGATCAGCAATACGGATTCGGCGGTTGATCGCGGGTACGGCGCCGATCACGCCGAGTGCGAGCGGCCGGAGCCAACGGGAATAGGCCGGACCGCTGCGCGTGATCCAGTCCCAACGCAGCGCCCAGGACTGGGTCAGATCGCTGACCTGACGAACCGAGCGTTCCCAGCCGTCGAGCGCCTGCTCGACGTTGCGAGCCTGCCGCAGGGCCTCGACGAGGCTGCGCGCGTTCATGATGGTGAGCCCGGCCCCTTGGCCGAGCGTGGGCGGCATCCCGGTCGCCGCGTCACCGATCAGCGCCGCCCGACCACGGTGCCAATTACGACACCGGACCAGGCCATACTGATAGGCCGTCGCCGGTGTACGCCTGAGTTCCTCGAGGAGATCGGGAACAGCCGGGTGACTGCGGGCCCAGGTCGCAACATCGAGCGGCAGCGCGCACGCCGCCTCCTCCGCAACCGGGCAGACCATGAAGACGTAGGTTGTTGCCTCACCGGCAGGCGTCACCCCAATCCGCCGCTGCCCAGACGAGTACTCGGTCGTGACCGCCTCCGGCGTGAATCGACGGTGTGGCAAGAGATAACGATTGATATGGGTCGGCAGCAGGCTTTGCCGGGTTTCGATTGCCAGAGACTTTCGAACCTCGGAATTGAATCCGTCGCAGCCGACCACGAGATCGGCCTCAAAGCGTTCGCCGCGATCCGATCGCAATGCTCCCGAGGGATCCGCAGCGACGATCTTAGAACCCGTGACCACCTCGACACCTGCTTCGCGAGCACCTTCATGCAGCACTTCGATGAGCGCCTGCCGGGTGAGGACATGGACGCGCGTCGTCCGACTGTCGTGGGGGCGGGTGATCATCAGACGGCCGGAGCCGTCCCGGATCTGGGCACGCTGCAGGCAGGTGCTGCGCTGACTGAAAGCCTCGAAAAGGCCGAATTCCTCGAGGACCGAAAGCGAGTTGTGCTTGATATAGATGCCCGCGCCGATCTCGCGGATGTCCTCAGACCGCTCGTGCACCCGAACCGTCCAGCCCGATCGCGCCAGCATCATCCCCAGCGACAGCCCGCCAATGCCGCCGCCCGCAATCTCGGCATGTCCCTTCATTGTGGTTCGACCTCGGCCACGCATTCGATCTCGATCAACATGTCGTCGATCGGCAGACCCGCGATGATCGTCGTGCGGGCCGGGAAATCGCCTTCGGCGAAATAGGCCCGGTACAGATCGTTCATCGGCCAGAAGTCCTCCCGCCGGGCGAGGATGATGTTGACCTTGCAAACCCGGGCGAGAGACGAGGCCGAGGCCTCGAGAACCGCCTCGACATTAGCCATGGCCTGCCGGAACTGAGCTTCGAAATCGCCCTTCGCCAGTTGTCGGTCACCGAAATAGCCCGGGGTGCCCGACACAAACACCAGCGAACCGACCTTGACCGCATGCGAAAGCGGTGCCTTGAGGCGCGCGCCCTTGTCAGCATGAATGACTGTACGTGTACTCAAGACTGTTGACCTCCTGAAAGAGTTCGCCTGACCGATTCGAGCCTGCGCACGGCACCTGAAGTGAGCAGCGCATGAACCCCGCATCGATCACGCATCGCGGCCTCGTCCATCGCAAGCAAAAGCGCCCGCTCCTCGTCGCCAAGCGGAAAACGCTGGGCAAAGGCTTTCGGGTCGCGCAGGTAGTGCGCGCACGCCTCGGCGCTGGTACGAAGCAGGTGGAGCGCCTGCGCGAGCGGCACGACGGCGGGCGGAATACGGCGGTAGTACAAGGGACTGGCTGCAGTGGACTGAGGGCGTTCGGTCCAGCCGAACACCGCGTAGGTGTGATGCCAATTGGGTTCGAAGAGCGCAACATCGGGCGTCGCCTCGCCGATCGCACCCGCGAGGATCTGCCAGGATCGCAGTTCGATGTTGCCGCTGCGATCGAGGGACGGATCGTCGTGCGCGAGCATCGAGAGCAGGTTGCCCCTCGAGCAGGCCTCGAAGATCCGCCGATCGGTCTCCAGATCGGGTCCCGGATCCCGATAGGCCGGCGTGCCCGGGTAGTGGGAGAGGCCGCCGCTGGCGATCAACACCGCGCGACGGCGATTGCGCTCGAGCACCCGTGCAAGCGCCTGACCCAGGGCATGACAGCGCAGTCCCGAGGGCTGGGGCGGAACGTAGGCATTGACAAATAACGGCAGGACCGGCGTCTGCGGGGTCCAGCCCATGAACGCGATCGGAATCGTGAAAAAAGTGCCCAGTGGCGCGTCGAGCGTGAAAGCCGGGTCGAAACTCTCACCTTGCAAGCCCTCGAGCAACTCGTAGCCGGCCTCGCCGTCTACGGTCCAGCGCCCGCAATGACCATCACGCCCCTCTGCGAAGGGCCCGCAGTGAAGCATGAACGCCGGGACGGATCTCAGGATGAAGTCGTCGCCGTGATCGTTGCCTATGACAATCACGAGATCGGGCTCGAGCGCGCGCAGCCTCTCGCCGATCGCGAGCATCGAAGCCCGCACCCGGCCCACCTGAGCCGCATCTTCGCTCGGGGGCAGAGACAGCATCTGCGGCGCGTGCGGCACTGCCGCCGCCCCCACCACCCCGAATGAACGAGCGTTCATCGAAGCGCCCCCTGAACTCACTGGCTCGCACCGGTGGCCCGCGCGATATCACCCCACTTGCGGGTCTCGGACGCCACGAAATCGGCAAACTCCCTGGGGCTCATGAGGAGCGCATCGCTGCCCATCGACGCAAGCCTCTGACGTAGCGCGTCAGATTGCAGCATCCGAGTCACGTCCGCATGGATCCGCTCAACGATGGCAGCCGGCAGGCCGGCGGGTCCGGCCAAGCCGTTCCAGGTATAGGACTCAACGCCCTTGACACCAGCCTCGGCGATGGTGGGCACATCGGGCAGAAGGGCTGAGCGCTCGCGCCCGGAGATCGCCAACGCCCTCACCCGACCCGCCCGTGCGAGCGGGGCAAGAGAGGCGATCGGGTCAAAGGTGGCTGCAACCTCGCCAGACACCACGGCATTGAGCGCCGGCGCGCTGCCCTTATAGGGCACGTGGATCATCTTGAGACCGGCGACCTGGGTGAAGTGTTCCATGGCCAGATGAGCCGAAACACCCGCACCGGGCGATGAGAAGGCCAACTGCCCGGGGCGGGCCTTTGCGTAGGCGATGAACTCGGCCAGGTTCTGCACCGGTAGGGCGGGATGGATGGCGATCGCCGAGACGGTACCTGCGAGAGGCGTGATCGGTGTGAAATCACGGCCCGGGTCATAGGGAAGCTTCGGATAAACAGCAGGCGCGATGGCGTTGGTGGCAAGGGTCGCGAGGAGGAGCGTATAGCCATCGGGCTGCGCCTTGGCGACCACATCGGTCCCTATCGTGCCACCCGCGCCGGCGCGGTTTTCGACGACGACCGACTGACCCCAGTCGCGCGTCATCTGCTCGGCGACCAAGCGAGCGATGATGTCGGTCGCGCCGCCCGGTGGGAAAGGGACGACGATCCGGACGCCCCGGGTCGGCCAGGTCTGTGCCTGTGCGGCAAACGCAGTCAGGGCGAGGCAGAACGCAGTTAGAAAGCCCACTCGTTTCAACATGGATCACCTCCGGAAGACGTTGGAAGAACTCGAACCGGCATGCCCGAATCGCGATGCAGGACCTGTAAGACGCTCATGCCGGAAAGGCCATCGAGCGCCGCTCGCGGGCACGAGCCTCCTGCTCAAGCGCTGCGTGACGGGCAGAAGCCCTCGATCAAGACAGAAAGATGCCAGACTCTAGCCTGTGCCCGGCTCAAACTTCCATCTTCTTTGATCGATAACCATCATCATTGCAATTGATAGTTTTTAAGGCTTTTCTGATTCACCATGGCGAACGGCCCGATTGACACCCATCTTCTTGCCTGTTTATGCGCACTCATCGAGGAATGCCACGTCACGCGCGCGGCGAGCCGCATCGGTCTGGGACAACCCGCGATGAGCGCCGCTTTGGCGCGTTTGCGCAAACTCCTGGGCGACCCGCTTCTGGTCAGAGGGCGATCCGGGATGCTGCCAACACCGCGCGCAAAGATCGCCGCAGCCAAGGCCAGGGAGGCCCTGGCGCTGATCGACGAGACGGTGAACGACCGGGACTCGGTCGAGCCACTCGGCAAGACCCGGAAGTTCCGAATAGTCGCCCTCAATTCGCTTTCGTTTTCATTGATGCCCCGACTCGCCGAAATACTGCAGCAGCAGGGCCCCGCAATCGAACTGCAGGTCAATCCGGCCGACGTCCGCCTGACCGGCGAATTACTGGAGGCCGATGAATGCGACCTTGTGATCGGTTACCCCCCAAAGGTGTCACCGAGCCTGCATACTTCGGCACTCTTCAGGATGCGTCTGGTCTGCATCGCGCGCCTTGCCCATCCGACGATACAGGGCTGCATCAGCCTCGATCAGTTCCTTCAATCCTCGCATGTGGTCCTGGGCGCGAACCCCACTCCGGTTTCGACCATCGAGCAGTCGGTCGAAAAGGCCCTGCGGGCGCTCAAGCTCAGCCGCTCGATTGCCGTTCGGGTGCCCGATCTGCACCTTTCGGTGGCCGTCGTATCAGGCAGCGACCTGATTGCGGTAGTGCCGGAGCGCGTCGCTCACAATTTCGCCGGTCAGTTCGGATTGCAGGTTCTGATGCCGCCGATCGAGTTGAATGACCCGCAGATCCTGATGATCTGGCACGCCCGCTCGCACCGCGACCCGGCCCACCGCTGGCTGCGCGCGCAGGTTCGTGAGATCACGCGAGGATGGCCACGATGAATTTTTCATGCACAGGCGATCGTCATGCGGTCGTTACCGGACATCCGCTCGCCACTGCCGTCGCATTCAGTTTGCTCGAGCGTGGCGCGAGCCTGGGCGACGCCGCAGTGGCCGCATCGATCATGCTCTCTGTCGTGTCGACGCACGCCAACTCGATCGGCGGCGACGGTTTCGCGCTGGTACGGCATAAGGGTCGAGTCCTTGCGCTGAATGCTTCAGGTATCGCACCAGCCCTGGCCGAGCCCGGGTGCTTTCTGGCGGGCCTGCCGGCAACCGGTTCGGCAGCCGCCGTCGTGCCCGGACTGCCTGCCCTTTGGAGCCGATTGCACCAACTGCTCGGACGATCCGCCTGGTCGACACTGTTCGAGCCGGCCATCGATGCGGCGCACCGCCACGCCACATCCGGCGTGCTGCTGCGCAATCTCGCAGTCGAGCATCATCGAGTGGCCGGGGAGCCTGGCTTTGCAGCCCTCTACGGCTCGAGCCCTGACGGTGAGGATCTCCGTAACCAATTCGAGCAACCCGCACTGGCCCGGACGCTCGACGCTCTGGCGCGAAGCGGTACGGATGCCTTCTACCGCGGGCCGATCGGCCAATCACTCTGTGCCTCAGTGGAGCGGGCGGGCGGACTGCTGCGGCCAAGCGACCTCGAGCGATTCGAAGCACACTGGTGCGAGCCCATCCGTGCCCGCTACGGCCCGCTCGATGTCTTCGGCTTCGGTGAGAACGCCTACGGTGTACTGGGCCTGCTGCAACTCGCTGTACTGGAGCGCATCGGGCACCCGCGTCCTGACTGGGCCCCCGCCGATCGACTCGACCTTCTGATGCGAGTCGCCTTCGCCAGCCTGGCAGCGGTGAAGCCGGTCGTCGCCGACCCAGCACTGGCTAGCGAACCCGCTCGCAGACTCCTTGCCGACGATTCGGTCCAACGCGTCTCGCAAGCGGTCCTCCAGGGCAAGGTTCGGCCCTTGCACCACCTGCCTGGGGGTACGACCGGTATCGTCATGGCGGATCGCCAGGGCGACGCAATCGTGATTCTCCAAAGCAATTTCCAACCCTTCGGCTGCGGTCATGTCGATGAGGAAACAGGCATCCTGCTGAACAACCGGATGCTCTGTTTTTCAAGCGACCCAGGCGATCTCAACGTCGTCGGCCCGCACAAGCGACCCGCCCACACCCACCACCCGGTTATTGTCGAGCGCGATGGGGCGCTCGAAGTCGCCTTCGCCTCGCCGGGCGGCATCAGCCAGACCATCACGGGCACCCAATTGCTGGTCAATCGTTTCGATCTCGGTCTGTCGCCCGAGGCGGCCATCGCCGCCCCGCGCTGGAGCACCAATCGGGACGGCGCCAAGGTGCTCGAGGAGGGCTTTGGCGAAGAGATCGCCCACGCGCTGACCGCGCACGGACACTCAGTCGGCCGGGCCACCGGCTCAAATTTTTTTGGCTCGATCAAAGCGGTCTGGCGGCAGCCGGATGGCGAACTGCTCGCCACCGCCGATTCGAGGCGCGAGGCCGCCGCCGCCGCGGGTTGAAAACGACCGCACCCCACACGGTGTCGAGCCGAGCCCACCGC
>JBIKTA010000082.1:0-7993 GCA_044348315.1 Burkholderiaceae bacterium
CGGTGGCACGTTCACCGACGGCGTCGCCGCCTTGCAGCCCGGCGGGCAGATCTGGGTCGGCAAAACGCCGACCACGCCCGACGATCCCGGCGAAGCCGTCTCCACCGTGATCAACGAACTGCTCGGACAGGTGCTGGCCACTCTGGGCGCAGCCTCACCCGCACTCGCCGAGGTCGTGCATGGCACCACGCTGATCACCAACACGCTGATCGAGCGCAAGGGCGCCCGTACGGCACTGCTCACGACCGCGGGCCAGCGCGACATGCTCGATATCGGTCGCGAGTGGCGCTATGACATTTATGACCTCGACATCGTGCTGCCGACGCCGCTGGTGGCGGCAGGCGACCGGGTCGAGCTCGCCGAGCGGATGGACGCGCGCGGCAACCCCGTCGAGCAGCCTGATGACGCCGAACTCGATCGCGTCGCCGAAGCAATTCGAGCCCTGGGCGTCGACTCGGTCGCCGTTTCGCTGCTTCACGCGTACGTGAACGAGTCACACGAGCAACTCGTGCGCGAGCGCCTGGAGCGCCTCCTGCCCGGCGTCGCCGTTTCGCTGTCCTCGGAGCTGGCCCGCGAGATCAACGAGTTCGAACGCACCTCGACCACGGTGGCGAGCGCCTACGTCAAGCCGATCGTCGGCGCCTATCTGCGCGAGCTCGATGCCAGGCTGGCGAGTATTCGACCGAACGTACCCCTGCGCATCATGGTGTCGAGCGGCGGGTTCACTTCGGCGCAGGCAGCAGCCCACGCGCCGATCCTGTTGCTCGAGTCGGGTCCGGCAGCCGGCGTCCTGTCCGCACTGAACACCGCCCGGCAGCACGGCGTCTCAGAGGTGCTCGCGTTCGATATGGGCGGCACCACGGCGAAGGCCTGCGTGGCCGTCGACGGGGACGCACCGATCTCGCATTTCTTCGAATGTGCGCGGGTCGAGCGCTTCAAGCGCGGCTCGGGCCTGCCCATCCTGATTCCGAGCATCGAGTTGATCGAGATCGGCGCGGGCGGCGGCTCGATCGCGCATGTCAGTCGCCTGGGTCTGCTCAATGTCGGGCCCGAGTCGTCCGGCTCGGTCCCCGGCCCAGCCTGCTACGGACGCGGCGGCAGCGATCCGACCGTCACCGACGCGGACCTGCTCCTCGGCTATCTCGGCGCTGACACCTTCCTCGGCGGCGAGATGCGGCTCGACACCGGCCTTGCCGAGGCCGCGATGGACGGTCTTGCCCAGTCGCTGCGGGTCACGCGTACCGAGACGGCCTGGGGCATCTGCAACATGGTCAACGAGAACATGGCCAGCGCGGCACGCATCCACATCGCCGAGAAAGGCCATGACCCCCGCGACTTCACGATGATCGCCACCGGCGGCGCGGGGCCCGTTCATGCGCTGGAGGTCGCGCGAAAGCTCCGCATCCCGAGGGTGCTCGTGACCATCGCGGCCGGGGCAGGCTCGTGCCTGGGCATGCTGGCCGCCCCCGCACGGGTCGATCGCGCGTGGTCCAAGCCCGCCTTGCTGTCCGACACGGATTGGGAGCAGGTCGCCACGACCTTGGCCAGAATGAAGGCCGAGGCACAACTCGAGCTCGAGTCTGCGGGCGCCGACGACGTGCTCTGGCAGATCGGGGCCGACATGCGCTACCACGGCCAGGGTGCGCAGGTACCGGTTGTGTTGCCCGAGCAGCCGCTGGGCCCGCAACTGGCCCACCAACTGGCTTCAGCCTTTGAATCGGTCTACACGCGGTGGTATGGGCGGACCGTGCCGGGAGGCCGACCGCAGGTCATGACCTGGCGGCTGACCGGACGCGCGAGTCGCGAGGGTCAGCACTTCGAATGGGGTGATGGACGTGACGGTGCAAGCCGGCCAGCCGAACGGGGGCAGCGGCCGATCTACCTTCCTCTCAAGGGCGAGTATGCGAGCGTGCCGGTTTACGACCGCTACGCGCTCGCACCCGGCACATCGTTGCACGGCCCGCTGATTCTCGAGGAACGGGAGTCAACCATCGTAGTGCCGATGCGAGCCGAGGTCAGCATTCTTGCCGATCGGACGGTATCCGTGCAGATCCTGGAGTTCGACTGAAATGACCCGAGATGCCCACCCGCCCCAGGCGACCGCCCGGGGCAGCCAGACGCGATTCAACAGCATCGAACTCGAGATCCTCTGGAGAAGACTCATCAGCGTCGTCGATGAAGCCTCCGCCGCATTCGTGCGCACCTGCTTCTCCACCCTCGTGCGCGACGGCAACGACTTCGCGATCGTGCTCACCGACGCGCAAGGGCGCTCGGTCGCGCAGTCATCGATGAGCCTGCCCGGCTTCATCGGCTGCCTGCCTGCGACGGTGCGCCATGTCATGGCGAAATACCCCCGTGAGACGATGCGCGAAGGCGATGTCTTCATCACCAATGACCCCTGGCAGGGATCGGGCCACATTCACGATGTCACCACGGTCACGCCGATTTTCCGTGATGGCAAGGTGGTGGCCTTCGCCGCGGTCGTCTCTCACCTGCCGGACATCGGTGGGAAACTGCGCAGCAACAGCAGCCGCGAGATCTACGAGGAGGGCCTGCAGATCCCGATGATGAAGCTCCTCGATGCCGGCGAGCCCAATCAGGTACTGATCGACATGATCATGCAGAACATCCGGGTGCCGGATCAGGGCATGGGCGATATCTGGGCTCAGGTGGCGGGCTGCCGCAAGATGGGCGAACGCCTGCAGCCGCTGCTGGACAGTGTCGATTTCCAGGCGCTGGGCGAGGCGGTGCGCGAGCGCTCGGAGACTGCGATGCGAGAGGCCATCTCGCGCATACCCGACGGCGACTACCACGGCACCGTGTTTCACGACGGCTTCGAGGAGCCGATCCGCATTCATTGCTGCCTGAGCGTGCGGGGCGAGCGGATCGAGATCGACTTTGCAGGCTCGAGCCCCCAACTGCCCCGCGCGGTCAATGTCGTGCCGATCTACACCTTTGCCTACACGGTCTACGGCCTCAAGGCGCTGCTCTGCCCGGACATCCCCAACAACGAAGGCAGCTTCGCGCCGATCACGACCACCGCGCCGCAGGGTTCGATTTTCAATCCGGTCTATCCGGCCGCATCGGGCGGGCGCAGCGCCATCGGCCATCTGCTGCCCGCAGTTGTCTTCAATGCGCTGGCAGGCGTCTTGCCCGACAAGGTCTGGGCAGGCGGGTCGCCCAACTCATCGATGACGATGTCGGGGGCCTACCAGGGCAAACGCTATGCGGTCGTCAACTTCCTGAATGCGGGTCAGGGCGCCAACGCCAGACGCCCAGGCTTCTCGGCGCTGTCATTCCCAGGTAATCTCGGCAATACGCCTGTCGAAATGATGGAGAGCCTGGCGCCGATCCGGGTTCGCCAGCGCTCGCTCAGGCGGGGCAGCGGCGGGGCCGGGCGACACCATGGTGGCGACGGCATCTGCTTCGAGTTCGAACTCCTCTCCGATGCCCCAGATGCCACCGCCTCTTTTCTCATGACCCAGCTGAAGTCCGTGCCGCAGGGACTTGCAGGCGGCGGGTCGGGCCATCCCGGCAGGCTACTGATCAATGGTCAGGTGGTCGACCCGACCGAGCCGCGGGTGCTGCGCGCAGGGGATCGAGTGGTCATGGAGACCGCGGGGGGCGGGGCCTACGGCCGTCCCGACGAATAATTTGAATGACACACAGGAGAAGGCATGAGCGAGTTGAAACGTATCGACCAGAATGCACGGCGCAGCCGCGCGATCGTCCACGGCGGGCTTGTCTATCTCTCCGGCCAGGTCCCTGACGACCGGAGCGGCGGGGTGGCCGATCAGGCTCGTGCCGTTCTAGCCAAGATCGACGACCTGCTCGCGCAGGCCGGCACCGACAAGTCGCGGCTGATCTCGGCCCAGGTCTGGCTCAAGACCATGGATGACTTCGTCGCCTTCAACCAGGTCTGGGACGCCTGGGTCGCGCCGGGCCAGACGCCCACCCGCTGCTGTGGCAAGGTGGAGATGAACGACCCGAAGTGCCTGGTCGAAATCGCCGGCGTCGCTGCGATCTGATCCTCACACATTCAACCCAATGGCCGAACGCGGCCTCAACACAGGAGCCTTGACCATGGTGCGTACCGATTCTGCATTCTCCAGGCTTTCCCTCACCCGCCGCGCAGCACTGCTTGCTGCGGCGTCTACAGTGTGTCTCGCTTCGGGTCAGGCTGCGGCCGATCCGAACTACCCCTCACAACCGATCAAGCTGGTGATCCCCTACGGCACCGGTGGCGTATCGGATACCGTCGGACGTCTGGTCGCGCAGGCCCTGAGCAAGGCCTTGAACGCCAACGTCGTCGCTGAAAACCGGGGCGGTGCGGGCGGCACGCTCGGTGCCGGCATCGTTGCCAAATCGGCGCCCGACGGCTACACGCTGCTGCTGACCAGCCCGCCCATGGTGTCGATCGCGCCCGCGATGCTCGCGACCCTGCCGTATCGCACCGCCGATGACTTTTCACTGATCGGCACTTTCACCAACACGCCCAACATCCTTGTGGTGTCGAACGAACTCCCGGTCAAGAACATCAAGGAACTCGTCGCCTACGCCAAGGGCCCAGGCAAGGACAAACTGAGCTTCGGTTCAGCCGGACCGGGCAGTACCGGCCACATCTCCGGGCGCATCCTGATGGATTCGACCGGCATCAGCATGGAGCACGTCCCCTACCGGACCTCTGCAGCAGCCTTTCCCGATGTGATCTCCGGACGCGTGTCGATGGTCTTTGACTCGCTCCCCTCGACCATCGGGCAGGTGCGTGCAAACAAGGTTCGGCCCCTGCTGGTGATGTCCGAGAAGCGCTCGTCCATCCTGCCCGACGTGCCCACCGCTGCCGAATCGGGCTTTCCCACCGCAACCATGAACTTCTGGATGGGTATCGAAGGTCCGGCGAAGATTCCTCAGCCGATCATCGACAAACTCGCCGCGGCGCTGAAGACCGCGATCGGTGCCAAGGAACTCCGCGATCAACTGGCCAACCTCGGCGCTGAGCCCTTCTACACGACGCCGGCGGAGTTCCGTGCCATCCGCTCGAAGGACATCGAGTACTACGGGAAGCTTGTTCGCGACATGGGCCTCAAGTCCAACTGACCGTTCGCAGGAGTCGATGCATGAGCGAAGCCAAGATCACGGGACGCGGCGTGGGCGCCGCGCTCCAACGCAAGGAGGACAAGCGGCACCTCCACGGCAGAGGGCGCTTTGTCGCCGACATGCAAATGCCAGGACAGCTGGAGGTCGCCTTCGTTCGCAGCGCTCATGCACACGGCATCATCCGCGCCATCGAGATCCCGCCCGAGCACATCGGGCGGGTCTTTACCGCTCAGGATTTTCCTGAGGTCAAGCCAATCGTCGCAGTGCCCAAGATCGACGGCTTCAAATACTCGGAGCACCCTGCGCTGGCGACCGACCGGGTTCGCTTCGCGGGCGAACCGATTGCGATGGCGATCGCCGAGACGCGGGGCAAGGCCGAGGATATTGCTGACAGCGTGTTCGTCGATGTCGAGGAACTCCCCGCAGTGGTTGACATGCTCGAGGCCGTCAAGCCGGGGTCTCCTCTCATCCGCGAGGAGTGGGGGGACAACGTCTTCGTCAGGCGCGACAACGACTACGGCGATCTCGAGGCCGCGAAGCGTAATGCTGCGGTCACGGTGACGCGCGAATACCGGATGAACCGGCAGAGCCCGCTGCCGCTCGAAGGCCGGGCAATCCTTGCCTATTGGGACGATCGCCTGGAGGAGCTGGTGCTCTACACCGGCAGCCAATCGCCGCACCAGACCCGTGTGGGCATGGCGCAGGTCCTGGGCATGCCTGAGGGGCAGCTGCACCTGATCGTCCCCGACATGGGCGGAGGCTTTGGGGCCAAGCGGGTGCTCTACCCTGAGGAGCTTATGGTCGCCGCGCTCGCGATGAAGCTCAAGCGCCCGGTGCGCTGGATCGAAGACAAGCGCGAACACATTCTCACAGCCATCCACGCGCGCGAGCACCACCACAAGGTCACCGCCTACGCCGACGCGCAGGGCAAGATCCTCGGTCTGGATGTCGACCTTTACGTGGACGCGGGCGCCTACTCCCATTGGCCCAACGGTCCATCGATGGAAACCGGCATGGCATCGCGCAATCTGCCGGGGCCCTACACCATCCCGCACTATCGGTGCCGGACCTGGACGGTGGCCACGAACAAGTCGGCCATTGGCGCCTATCGGGGCGTGGCGCGGCCAGCGGCCTGCTTCTCGATCGAGCGCACCATCGATGAGGTCGCGTATGCGGTGGGACGGGACCCGATGCAGGTTCGCATCGAGAACATGGTCCCCGCTGATGCCATGCCTTACCGCAGCGTGACGCGGCTGCTGTTTGACGGCGGCGACTATGCCGAATCGGTGCGCCGCGCAGCAGCGCTCGTCGAACTCGACCGGATTCGCGCGACCCAGCGTGAGCCTCGCGAGGACGGTCGCCTGATCGGCGTGGGCTTCGCATCGTTTACCGAACAGACCGCGCACGGCTGCGGGGAGTGGGTCTCGCGCGGCACGCCCGTCATTCCCGGTTACGAGTCGGCGACCGCCCGCATGATGAGCGACGGTTCATTGCAGTTGATGGTGGGCTGCGTCTCGCACGGTCAGGGTCTGGAGACCACCCTGTCCCAGATCGCCTGCGAGACCCTTGGGATCGATCCCATGCGGGTGTCGGTCCGGCACGGCGACACGCAGGTTTCGCCCTTCGGGATGGGGACCTTCGCGTCGCGAAGCATGGTGATGTCGGGCGGGGCCGTCGCGCGGGCGTGTCGCCTGTTGAAGGACAAGATGGCAGCGATCGCAGCGCATCTGCTGCACTGTGAGCCCCAGCAACTCAGCTTTCACGACGACGCCGTTCATCTCGCAGACGGGCGCAGGGTCGCTTTCGAGGAAATTGGGCGGATTGCCCATCTGCGCCAGGAAATGCTGCCCGCAGGTGTGGACCCAATGCTCGAAGTCACGACCACCTACGAACCCGGTATCGACACGGGTCTCTTCACCTACGCGACCCAAGCCGCAGTCGTGGCGGTGGACCCCCTCACCGGCCACGTCGAGTTGGTCGATTACGCGGTGGTCGAAGACTGCGGGACGGTCATCAATCCCCTGATCGTCGACGGCCAGATCATCGGGGGCGTGGCCCAGGGCATCGGCACCGCACTCTATGAGGAAATCCCTTACAGCCCTGAAGGCCAGCCACTTGCGACCACACTGGCGGACTACCTGCTACCGAGTGCCAGCGAGATTCCGGCGATCAAGATCGCGCATATGTGTACGCCGACTCCACACACCGAGTTCGGCATGAAGGGAATGGGCGAAGGGGGCGCGATCGCTCCTCCGGCAGCCATCGCCAACGCCATTCGCGACGCGCTTCGTGCGATCGATGCCGAAGTCAACGAAACCCCGATGACGCCCCAGCGCGTGCGCGCCGCCATCGAGCTTGCCCAGGCGCAACGCGCCCCAAAAACGCCATGAAAGCACCTGCCTTCACTTACCACCGCGTCGAGACTGTCGCGCAGAGCCTGGAGCGGCTGCGCCAGTTTGCCGACACAGGCAAAGTCATCGCCGGCGGTCAGACCCTGATGCCGATTTTGAACCTCCGGATGGCGGCGCCCGAACACCTGATCGACGTGAGCCGTCTGTCCGAATTGCGCGAGGTCCGGCGCGACGGATCGCATTGGCGCGTGGGCGCAGGGGTCACCCACGCGATGATCGAAGACGACCGGATCGCCGATTTCACAAAAGGCTATCTGCAACAGGTCGCGGGGGGAATTGCCTACCGGGCAATACGCAACCGCGGTACGGTCGGGGGCAGCCTGATCCACTCCGATCCATCAGCCGACTGGCCCTGCGCACTATTGGCCATCGATGCCGTCGCGGTCGTCCGTGGTGCCGGCGGTGAGCGTGAGGTCCCGCTGGCCGAGTTTCAGACCGGACTGATGTCCTGCGCGATCGAGCCCGATGAGCTGCTGGTCGCTGTG
>JBIKTA010000083.1:0-7988 GCA_044348315.1 Burkholderiaceae bacterium
CTCGAGCGGGGGCTCTCCGCCGTCTGAGTTGTCGCGGGCTCGCCGAGGTTCGTCCGGGCTGCGGGCTCGTCGGGGTTCGTCCGGGCTGCGGGCTCGCCGAGGTTCGTCCGGGCTGCGGGGTTCGTCCGGGCTGCGCTCAGTCGCTGCGGCCCGGCTGGCGCCGGTCTTCCCTCGTCGCGCTCCGCCAGTGCCGGCCCAAACTCGCGGCCTTCGGCCGCTCAAACAGTGTGCCGGCTTCTGGCGGCTGCGGAGCGCTACCTCGGCTTGCTCCAATTCGCTCGCCGGACGAACCCCGACGAGCCTGTGTGACTTGTCAGCCGGCTCGGGGTCGCGTCGTCGCTCACCGGAAATCCCTTCTCGGCGCATCGAGTGCCCCGAGAAGTGGGGAGTGATCGACGACCCGCGCGGCGATCAGGTGCGTGACCGGGCCACCGCGGTGCTCCTCGCGTTGCCAGGTGCCGTAGACCGTCATCAGGCGCGCGCCGAGTATGGCTGCACGCATTCGCTCAAAGATCGCAGGCCAGATGATCACATTGATCGTACCGGTCTCGTCTTCCAGGGTCACGAAAGTTGTCCCTTTGGCCGTTGACGGGCGCTGTCGATGGGTGACGAGACCGGAGGCGCGCGCGATACGTCCGCTCGGCAGTCCGTGCAGCGTTGATGCGGGCTGAATGCGCATTCGATCGAGTCTCGTCCGAAGCAGGGCCACGGGGTGACGACCCATCGGTATGCCGGTCGAGCGGTAATCAGCGATCAGGTTGGCCCCTTCCGAGGGAACGGGCAGGTCGACCGGCGCTTCATCAACTGTGCTGTCAGCCATCAGTCCGCGTTCAGCACCGATTGCGGCGATTGCCCAATTCGCCTGATGACGGTCGCCAGCCAGGGTTCTTAGTGCACCCGCCTCGGCCAGTGCGCGCAGCGCGCGGCGATCCAGCGCCGCGCATCGCGCCAGATCATGGACGTCATCGAATGCGAAGACCGCTTGATGATCAGTGCCGACGCAGCGTATCAGAGGGGCGCTCCCCTCCTGTTCTAAGGCCCAGATGGATCTCGATTGCCGTTCTGTGAGCCTATGGGTTCGCGCTGCGATCAGCCGTTCAGCCGCATCGCGAGGCAGCCCTCGGATCTGATTGAAACCGAGGCGTACAGCCGGCTGCGTGCTGGCGAGTGGACTCGCTGGTGGATCGACGATTTCACCTGAGGGTAATTCGAACGAGCATTCAAACTCGCTGTTCAGCACATCAACTGGCCTGACTTCGACGCCGTGCGCCCGCGCATCTCTTACCAGCTGTGCAGGTGCATAAAAGCCCAACGGTTGGCTGTTCAACAGCGCCGCGAGGAAAGCTGCCGGCTCGTGGCGTTTGATCCAGCAGCTCACATAGACCAGTAGCGCGAACGAAGCGGCGTGGCTCTCCGGGAATCCATATTCTCCAAACCCTTCGATCTGACTGAATATTCGTTCGGCAAACGTCGCTTCATAGCCTCGGGCGAGCATTCCGTCGATCACACGTCGGCGGAATGGGTCGAGCCCGCCGCGCCGTTTCCAGGCAGCCATGGCACGGCGCAGTTGATCGGCTTCGCCTGCCGAAAATCCGGCGGCCAGCATCGCGATCTGCATCACCTGCTCCTGGAAGATGGGAATACCCAGGGTGCGTTCGAGCGCAGGCCTGATTTCGTCGCGTGGATAATCGACTGGCTCAAGGCCCTGCCTGCGTCGCAGGTAGGGGTGGATCATGCCTCCCTGTATGGGCCCGGGTCTGACGATGGCCACCTCGATCACGAGGTCGTAAAAGCACTCCGGCTTGAGTCGCGGGAGCATGCTCATCTGGGCGCGTGACTCGATCTGGAACACGCCAACTGTATCGGCACGGCCGATCATTTCGTATGTGGCGGGATCCTCGGCGGGAATGTCCTGAATCCTGAACGGCTTGAGCGCGGGTGCATCGGGCTTTCGCGTGAGGCCGGTCCGCCAGGGGTCACGCCACCGTCCGATCAAATCGAGGGCTCGGCGGATCGCGCTCAGCATGCCCAGTGCCAGCACATCGACTTTCAGCAAGCCCAGCGCGTCGAGGTCGTCCTTGTCCCACTCGATGACCGTGCGTTCAGCCATGGCGGCATTTTCGATGGGAACGAGCCTGCTCAGGCGGTCGCGCGCGATCACGAAACCGCCGGTGTGCTGCGACAGATGCCTGGGAAACTCTTGCAAGATCTGCGAGATTTCCAGCCAAAGTTCAACCACCGGCGATTTAGGGTCGAGCCCGGCCTCGGTCAGACGCTCTGAAGCGGGCACGCCGCGCCAGCCCGGGGACACGGTCAGCAGACGTGCGATCGATTGCGCATCGATCCCCAGCGCCTTGCCTGCATCGCGCAGCGCCGAACGACTGCGGTAGCGGATCACGGTTGCCGTGAGGGCGGCCCGGTGGCGGCCGTATTTTCGGTAGATGTACTGGATCACCTCCTCCCGGCGCTGGTGTTCGAAGTCGACGTCGATATCGGGCGGCTCGTTGCGTTCCCGGCTGATGAATCGTTCGAAGAGCAGACTCATTCTTGCCGGGTCGACTTCGGTGATACCCAGGCAATAGCAGATTGCGGAATTGGCAGCAGAACCCCGACCTTGGCAGAGGATGCCTTCGCTGCGGGCAAAGTGAACGATGTCGGCGACGGTCAGGAAATAGGGCTCGTAGCGAAGCTCGGCGATCAGCGAGAACTCGTGTTCGATCTGCACGCGCACTGCGTCAGGCAGCCCATCGGGGTAACGGCCGGGCACACCCTGGTAAACGAGTTCCCGCAGCCAGCTCGTGGGGGTGTGGCCGGTAGGCACGATTTCGTCGGGATATTCGTAGCGCAGTTCATCGAGCGAGAAGCGGCTGCAGGCGGCGACCTCGAGCGTTTCCTCGAGCAGGTCTGCCGGATAAAGACTCGCCAGCCGCAGCCTGCTGCGCAGATGCTGCTCGGCGTTCGGTGCGAGCGCAAAGCCGCATTCGGCAACGGGCTGTCCTATGCGAATTGCGGCGAGCGTGTCGTGCAGGGGCTTGCGCGAACGGCGATGAAACTCGGCACCGCCGGCGGCCGTGAGCGGAAGACCTGTCGAGCGCGACAGCATGCGTGACTGCTCCAGCCGACGCCTGTCGTGGCCTCGTGCGAGCAACTCGACTCCGAGCCATGCCCGCTTCCCGAATATTTCCCGGATTGTTTGAGCCTGTGCGGTGATCTCGACTGTGTCAATCGGTCTGTCCTGGGGCGGGATGAGCAGCGCGGTGCAGTCGTCGATGCCTTCCGAAAGGTCGCTGGCGAGAAGGTGGTAGCGACCCTTCAGTGCTCGTGATCGGGCTCGCGTGATCAGTTCACAGAGATCGCCGTAACCCTTGCGATTGCGTGCAATCAGGATCAGCCGGCATCCGGTGTCGCCTCCCGTTCGGATGCTTGCCCCGTCCGGACGGTCAGTGGATTGGCCTGCAAGTTGCGGCAGGGCGAATTCGGCGCCCACCAGGAGCGGGAAATCGAGTGCGCGAGCCCGCAGATGGGCACGGACCACGCCTGCCATCGAGCACTCATCGGTCAGGGCGAGCGCAGCGTAACCGAGCTCGTGTGCCCGCTCCACCAGTTCTTCCGGATGCGAGGCCCCCCGCAGGAAAGAAAAGTTGCTGACGCAGTGCAGTTCGGCGTACGCAGGGATCATAAACTGTATAAAAACACAGTATTCGGGGTGCAAAGTATACTCGTCCCGAAACTGCAAGTCAGACTTCGTTCGTTCGGCTGATCCGGAGGTGTTTGATGTTGTTTGCCAGAGGTCTTTGGCCTGGATCCGTTTGCATGGCCTGGCTGTGGTGTGTTGCTGCCTTGATGGCGCTGTTTGGGCCGATTCAGCCGGTATGGGCTCAGTCTGCTTCAGTCAAGGACCCCTGGGTTCGCACCACGGTGCCGAGGCAGAAGTCCTCGAGCGTCTACATGGAGATCACCGCTTTGCGTGCGGCGCGGTTGATCGAGGCCAGTTCGCCCGTCGCTGGCGTGGTCGAGATTCACGAGATGCGCATGGAAGGCAATGTGATGAGGATGCGCGCCATCGCCGCGCTGGATTTGCCTTCAGGCGTGACGGTCTCGCTGCGCCCGGGTGGACATCATGTGATGCTGATGGATCTCCGAACCCATATCCGCGAGGGGGACAGGATTCCCCTGTCTCTGGTCATCGAGTTGCGCGATGGTCGCCGCGAGACACTCGAGATTCGAGCGCTTGCCCGCTCGCCACAATCGGGCGCGACATCGGATCATCACTCAGGTCATGGCGCGGCGGGTGATGGGGCCGCTCATTCCGGCTCGAGTGCCAGACCCTGAGGGTCCATGAAATCCTTTCTAGCGAACGGATGGGTTCGATGAATACGCCCTGGCCTTATCCTCGCCGGATCGCGCACCGTGGCGCGGGCCTGCTTGCTCCCGAAAACACGCTGGCTGCGCTGCGTGTGGGGGCCGAGCAGGGCTACACCATGTTCGAATTCGATGTGAAGCTCTCAGCGGACGGCGTCCCGATCCTGATGCACGATGCGACGCTTATGCGTACTGCGCGCATTGAGGGGCGGGTCGCCGATTGCAGCTGGGGTGAGCTCGCGTTCTGTGATGTCGGGAGCTGGCATTCGCCACGTTATGCAGGCGAAGGCATTCCTACGCTTGCTCGGGTGGGCGCGTGGCTGCAGGCCAATCGTTTTTGCGCAAATATCGAGATCAAGCCTTGCCCCGGGCGCGAGGCGGAAACGGCGGCCCGCGTGGTGGAGCATCTCGATGCGCATTGGCGAGCGGCCATTGCACCGCCTCTGTTGTCGTCTTTTTCGGAGGAGGCTCTGGCGCAGGCGCAGGCCCAGGCCCCGCATTGGCCCCGAGCGTTGCTGCTCAAGGATCTTCCTGCCGACTGGGTGGTCCGTTGTCAGGCACTCGGTTGCGTGGCGGTCGACCCGCATCATCGGGCAATTGATGCGGGTGTTGTTCAAGAGGCCCACCGTGCGGGCCTTCGCGTTCTCACCTATACCGTCAACGAGCCCCAGCGTGCCGCAGAGCTCGAATCGATGGGCGTCGATGCGATCATCACCGATGCAGTGGATCTTCTGAGCGCGTGAGCGGCTGCTCGATGACGCCCTGGGGCCTTGGAGGCGTGCTGAGCAGGTTCATCCGCTCGGCCTGTGTGTGAACCTATTCAGCAAGAGGCGGACGGGCCCGACCGTCGAAAGCCCGACCCCCCAAGACCACCCGTCGAAAGCGCGACCCCCCAAGACCAGCAACCGCCCTGCGAAAGCCGCGAGCGGCGCGCGCTTGATGTCGGTCAATCCCGCTCTGTTTCTCCCTGTCTATGATCCCGGTTCGTTGATTGGATTCAGAGCGGGAGCCTGGGATGACCCTGACCGATGAGCAGATTGCCGATTTGCGTGAGCAAATGCATGTCCGCTCACGTGTGCTCGAAGCGGAGATCGCTGCGAAATTGCGTGAGTCGACCGAGGATCTCGAGGAGCCAGGGCGAACAGGAGATCAGGCTGATATCGCGTGGGCAGGGATGGAGAGCGGCCTTGATCTGGCTGAAGCGCAGCGGGATATTGAGGAATGGCGAGGCCTGCGTGAGGCCTTGCGCCGCATCGACGAGGGCAGTTATGGCATCTGCGTCGAGTGTGGCTCAGAGGTCCCCATCGAGCGTCTGCATTCTCAGCCCTTGGCGATTCGGTGTGTGAACTGCCAGGCCCGCAAGGAAAAGCAGGCGATGCAGTATCGGGTGTCGGCTTGAGGCATACAGCGCCCTGATCGAACTCGATTGACTTGAGCGGCTCGTGCCCCGACGGGTGAGGTTTTTGTCGGCTCAGCCATATCGTCCGTGCAGAAACCATCCGGCTTGCCTGCCTGTGCTGTTGTTTTTGGGCAGACGTGCCATGAAGACCCAGAACAGCCGGTGAGACGCGTCTTCGGCGATGAAGTAGTCACGCTGTGCCGGCGCTTGTTCCCACCACCCTGTCTCGATACGCTCAGGCCCGGCGAGCAGGCGCATCGGGCTGTCCAGGTAAGGACGGTTGTTGCGCTCGCTGAGGGCGATCGGGGGTTCGACCAGCCACAAGGGGCGGGGCAAGGGCCATTGGTATGACGGGGGGGCTGCATCGTTCGTGAGGGCTCGCTCGTCAAGGGGGACGGTGGGCCGTCGCACTGGTGGTCGGCGGTGCGCATCGGGAAGGCGTGGCTTACGAGGTGTCTCACGCGAGGTGCGATGCGGGAGGCCGCCCGGTACGCCTCGCTGGGCGCGCTCGGGGCGATGATCCGCCTCGGTACGGATCCGTTGCACCTGATCGTGCCCGAGCCGGGCCTTCAGTCGCTCAAGCAGGCGATGGATCTGCTCGGGGTTCAGCGCGGGGTTGGGGAAAAGGTCTTCCACGATGCCGGGTTGATCGGCGATCCATTCACAGATCAGCTTGAGCGATTGCGCAGGGGCGGGCAGGCGACGGTGTTGCAAATGCTCATTGAGCAGAAAGCTTAGGTGGTCGGCATCCCGGGAGGGGCGTTCAAGCCGGAGACTGATGAGGGTAGGCGAACGGCCGCCACCATGACCGGCCGTGAAGTCGATACGCAAGGCGCCGGCCTGACGAGCCTGGAGCCATCCGCATAGCTGGAGGATCAGCAGTCGGGCTGCGTGGAGCAGGTGCTCGATCTGCTCCAGGGAGGCTGGCAGATCAATCTGTGTCTGAAAATGCGGTGGTGGGGTGAAGCTTGGATAGGCGTCCGGCCGCTCTCCGGTTGCACGATCGATTTCTTCGAGTAGTGCCTGACCGAAGCGGCGAGCCAGTCCCGCACGGGGCAGGTGCAAGAGCTGACCTAGGGTGCGTAGTCCTGCGGTACGAAAGGTTTCCCGATGTGGGGTGCCGGATTGAAGCAGGTCGACCGGCAGTCTGGCGAGTGCATCGCGAAGCGGTTCGAGTCCGTCGATCACCAGGTCATCCTGGTGCTGGGCAACCAGCCATGCACCTGTCGGGGTGGGGGCCGCGCATAGTCGTGCCGAAAAGCCCTGCTGATCGATGTCGCGGCGCAGTTGTCGGGCCAGCGATCGGGCCCCGCCGAAGAGTCTCAGGCTACGACCGATCTCGAGGATCAGGCCTGCGCGATCGATCTGGGGACCTGACTCGATCAGGCTCAGTTGCGGAGTGAACTGCAGTGCGCAGCATGCAAGCTGGAGCAGTGCACCAGCCTCGCCCACCGGGTCGCGCTCGACTAACAGAACCTCCGGACAGATGGCCATGGCCGTCGCACACGATTGCCCAGGCTGTAGACCGGCCTCGCAAGCCATCGGGCTCACGCGAACAATCTGCCTGGCCTGAGTGATCGCGAGAGGTTGTACGCCCGCAGCGCTGCGCGTTTGCAGGGTCTCGATTGAAAGCTGATGGAGATGAACAGCCAAGTACATCACGATGAACGGTCGCTCAGTCAGACCACGTCAGAATCTCTCATCGGACTCTAGTGACGCTGCGTGGCGCTCGCGCGGTTCGGGCGCTGCGGGTCAGCCGGCTGCGCATACAGGGCTTGCATGGCCGGGGGCCGCGGTACGGACCCGACTGTCGCTGCAGTAGACGTAGCGGCCTCACCCACCGCAGGGCGCTCGGTCTCGCGCAGTCCGAAGATGCTCACCGGTTGGGGCAGGTCAATGGTCAACGGTTGTGCGATCAGAGGGCCTCGCCGCTTGAGCAATTGCACCGATAGCTGTTGGCCTGCGCGGGGCAGCAACAAGAGGCGCAGGGGCGCAGCCGAAGACTCGAACTGCGCGGGCAGTTCGCGAAACAGGAATACCGGGCCGCCAGCCGACTGGGCGGCGCACTGAAGACGCCGGAGGTGTTCGGGGCGGGTGCGGGCCTGAGGTAGCCAGGCGAGCAGTGCGCCGAAGCCTGCGCTCTTGAGACTTTGCTCGATTGTCCAGAGTCGGTCGGCCGCGTGACGGGCCTGAACGAGGATCAGATAGTCGAGATCGATTCCAAAGC
>JBIKTA010000084.1:0-7944 GCA_044348315.1 Burkholderiaceae bacterium
GCAACTGCCGACGGCTCGCCCCCATCATCAGCGCGGCGCGCACCAGATTGCGCTCGACGTCTCGCGCACCCGGCGTGGTGTTGACAATGATTGGGTAGAGACCACCCAGAAAGATCAGGAAAATCGACCCGAAGTCGCGAATCCCGAAGAGCGCGATCGAAAAGGGCAACCAGGCGGTGATCGGTATCGGCCGCAGGCTCTGGATCATCGGGTCGATCATCTGGGCAACGATGCGACTCCAGCCGATCATCAGCCCGATCGGTACGCCGAGCAGGGCGGCTAGGCCGAAGCCCTGCGCAACCCGCATCGACGAATATTGCACATTGGACAACCAGGTACCCAGATAGGGGTTGAGCCCCATTCCCTGTTCACCGAAGATCCACCCGTGCCAGCCCTCGAGCACCTTGAGCGGTGTCGGGATGATACCGGCCATCCCCGGGCGACTGCCCGCGTACTGCCAGAGGAGCAGCAGTACGAGCGGTACGATCGTCCCGAGGAGCAGGCTCCCGAATCGGTCACGGATGCTCAGGCGGCCCGACGCCATGGCTTGATCACTTGCCCTTCAGTTCGCGGACGATCGAATCGTCATAGAGTGCGCCCGCCTCGCGAGTCACCTCTTTCTGAACGATGCCCTGCTTGAACGCGGCAGCAGCCAGTCGCTCGACCTGGCCCCTGTCGAGCACGCCTCCGAGGCTGATGACCTTCGCGGACTCTGTGGTGACTGCGATCGGCAGCCCGGTGTACTTGGAGTAAGCGTCCGCAAAGGTAGCCTTGTCGGCGGCCAGTGCCTGCTCGGCCTTCAGGTATGCCCAGAGGAAACGACGTACCAACTCGCGCTTCTTGCCCATTGCCTCGCCGGATGCGGCGAGCATGCCGAGTTCGGCGCCCACTGCCTTGGACTGGCTGTAGTCAAGCTTTCGCGCAAAGTAGGCGTCACCTTCGGCGACCGACTGGGATTCAAACGGCTCCCAAAGCACCATCGCATCGACGTCGCCCCGCTTCATGGCCTGGACGAATGCCGTGCCGCCGCCCTGCACGTTGACGGGCGAGAAGGTGTTGTAGGGGATGTTGCGCTCGATCAGGCTCATGGCCCACTGAAACCAGACGGCCGAGCCCGGTGCGATCGCGATCTTCTTGCCGGCAATATCCGCCCAGTCATCGATTTTCACGCCCTTGCGGACGACCAGGAACTTCGGCGAACTGCCCACTCCCGTAAGGCCGATCAGGTTCCGGCTGCCCTGTGCGGCGACGATTGCCAGGTCTCCCGGCCCGACGGCCGAGATGTCTACGGAGTTGGACAGCAGCGCCGTCCGGGCATCCGCATAGCGAACGAACTCGGCCCGTTTGACCTCGATGTTCATCTTCTTGAGGTCATCTGCGACCATCAGCATCGGTGAGAGGTGGCCGACCTTGACGTAGCCGACGGTCAGTGTCGCGGGTTGCGGCATCGGCGAGGGCATGGGCCCGAGCGCAAAAGCGGCGGAGGTGAGGGCTGCAGCGCTGGCGCCAGCGAGAGCGCGCAAGAATCCGAGGGTCTTCATCGAGAGCTCCGGTCGGTGAGTTTGAGGGTCGGGCGCGGGTTTCCCCTGTATGCCCTTTGGTCGACTACGGCGGTTTGTGTCCGTGAATTAAGCCACAGTTCTGAGATGTCCCTTGAATTTGAGGAAATACCTGAGTGAATCGACGGGGTCGTTCCGGGCAGAAATTTTCCTAGTGGGGCGGGGCTTGACATCGGTGCCATCCGATCGGGGGTAAACGGCTAAAGTTTCTCCGCCCTACGCCGATCTCGGAAATGGGTAAGCCTGCACGACAAGCCGGTGTGGTCGCAAGACATCGGTTTTATGCAGAGTTCTGTTTGAGTCAGAGAGCAGTAGCCAGGGGACGGAGCGATGGATTTCAGTGGGTCTCGGGACGCTGCTCGAAAGGTCTTCCGGATTATTGCCTGGTCGCCGGAGTCGGGAGGCGGCCGTCAGCTGACCGTGCCGATGGGGGGCGTTGCCCGGATCGGTTCTCTTCCGGGCGAAACCTTCGAGATTCAGGATGCCTCGACCGGCCGGCCGGTGCGATTCCTCCAGGCTCGCCGGGTCGGTCGGTCCCTCATTCTGCTGATTGGTGAAGGCAACCCCGCGCAACTGGTCGTCGAGAGCTACTTCGACGACGCGGGTGAGGGGGCCAACCAGATCGGAACCCGGGCGGCCACCGATGGTCGCTGGCAGTACGTCACCGCAACTGGCCAGGCTGTCAGCGTGGACAACCTCAGCGAGAATCCCGTCCGGCTGGAACTTGTCCCGGTTTCCCAGCCCAGGATCGATTCGGGCGGGGGCGCAGCATCTCAAAAGCAGGCTTCAGGCGGCTTCGGTTCTCTTGCCGCGATAGGCGCTGGCGCGCTCGGCCTCGGTCTGGCCGCCGGAGGGGGCGGAGGCAGTAAGGCTTCCACGACGAACGAAGGGCCGCTGCCTGCACTAAAGGCGGTCAGTCTGGAGGAAGCACGCGACGTGCAACTCACGCGTGCCGAGCTCGCCTCGGGCCCGGCGGCAATCGCAGTTCTGGGCGAGAACGTTACAGCTGGCTCGACGCTGGTGCTCAATCTCGCGAGTCCGGATGGCCGAGTGAGTGTTATCCGTGTCCCCATTACCGAATCTGATCGGTCAAACGGGTTCGTCAAGCACCCGATCCCTCTCGCGAATTTCCGCGATCCCTCCTCGGGGGCTGCAGCCGCCGGTCAATGGACCGTTAAGGCGACTGTGATGGTGGCCGACGGTCGCACGGGCACTGCGGTGGCGCAGACCTTCGTCGTCGAGCCTTTCACTGAGGTTTCTGGGAGCGTGACGGCTGGGCCGGTGTCTGGTGGTGTGGGGGTTCGGTTGTTCGACGATCGTGGTCAGGCGCTGGCGCTTTACGACGAGCAGGATCAGCGCGTGGATCATGTGCTGGTGAAGGCGGACGGGAGCTGGGTTGCGCGGTTGGCGGGCAACACGTATCGGGGGCCTGTGGTTGCGAGAGCGGTTGATCTGAACGGGGGTGTGGCGAATTTTCTGGATGAGGTGACGGCGCGCAACCAGTCGCTGAATACGCAGTTGCACGCGGTGGAGGTGATGGGGGAGGGGTCGGGCGGCTTCACGAGCCGGGGCTCGACGGTGTATTTCAATCTTCACATCACGCCGCTGACTGAGCTTGCGGCGCGGCTGTCGGGTGCGACCGAGGTGCTGGAGCGCAGTGATGGGATTCGTGTGCTTGATGGCGGCGAGGTCAAGAGGGCGAACGTTGACGTGGCGAATGCGTTTGGGCTGTCTGGGGTGGGGCTGACGAGCCGGCCGGTTGCAACGAATTCCGCGGAGTTTTCGTTTGGTGTGGGCGGTGTTGGGCCGAGTGCGGGTGAGAAGTACGGTCTTGTGCTGGCGAAGCTGTCGGGTGTGGATGCGCTCAACGACGGCAGTGTGGCGGACACGCTGGACCAGTTTGAGGCGCAGCTGAGGCTGAGCGAGGAGGCGGGGCGGTCGGACGAGCTGACGGCGCTGGGGAGGAGTTTGCTGGATCAGGGCAGCTCGATTGCGCTGAGTGCGGCCCGGGATGGAGTGGGGACCTTTCTGGTCGTGCCGGGGCAGGGCGCTGCGGGAGAGATTCGCAAGGGTTTGCTGGGTGATGTGCGGGTGATGGATCAGGTCGTGGGCCCGGATGGTTCGGTGCGGATTTCGGGCACCGGTGCGCCGGGTGGCAAGGTCCGGATCATCAGGTTGTCATTGCCTGCGGGCGAGGAGAGTTCGTTCGAATTCAATGTGGGCTCGGACGGGCAATTCACCGCGACCATCCCGCGCGGTTCCGACAACGATTCGCTCCGGCTCGTCGCCTTCGACCTCCTCGGCGCGGAACGCGGCCTGCAGATTTCACTGCCCGTGCCGCCCACCGAAATAAGTGTCAGCCGCATGGCGATTGCAGGGCTTGGGACGCCGGGCAGTGCCGTCCAGATCTCGATGTTCGGATCCGGCGCGGGCAGTCCCTCCTCCTCGGCCTCGATCGAAGTGAGCGAGGCGGGGCTGTGGTCTTACCCCATCCCCCCGGGGCAGATGCCGCCTGCGAAGATCGAGGCCCGGACCGTCGATAGCCTTGGAAACGCGTCACGGGCCGTGACCGTCGTGTCAGGCACGCCCGTGTTTCAAGCGTCGGTTGTGGGCGCAGAGGAGGGTCTGCTCGACCGCGCCGAACTCGTGGGCTCGCCGATCGCTTTCGGCATCGGATTGCCCCCTGATGCGGTGGCCGGACAGACCGTAGCGCTGGTCATCAGCGATCAGGCTGCCGTTGCGCAGCGCCTCGAGTATGTCCTCAAGTCCGCTGACATCGCGGCAGGTCGCGTGCTGCTGACCTCGCCCCCGTCAATCACACTGGCGGACGGTTCTTTCCAGCTTTCCGCATCCATCGAAGTTTCTCCCGGGGTATCGACGCACCATTGGAACGCCCAGTTTCAGGTCGATTCGGAGGTGCCCAATGTTCCGAGCCTGAAAGCTGTTGAAGGGCTAAGGCTGTCGGGGCTCACCGAGCAGGGCAGTCGGGTTCTGGCGCTGACGGCCGACGGTTCATTGCTCGGGCAATCCGCGTACGCGAGTGAATCGGGCGACTGGTCGATCGACCTGGGCCGCCCGATGCTGGCCGGCGCAGTCGTGAATCTGGTCGCCGTCGATCGAGTGGGCAATCGATCAGATGAACTGACCGTCGGTGCCGGCTCGCCCAAGGCTCCGGCATCCCTCCTCTTTGCGGAAGCCGCTGACGGCCTGCTCACGCGAACCGAACTGGCCGATGGGTCGACGATACAGTTGGTCCTTCAGGGGGAGATCCCGGCGGGAGCCCGCCTCGCGCTTTCGCTCCTCAGCCCGGTCGGCTCGTTGGCGCAGGTTCGCGATGTCGAGATCAGCGCCTCGCAGCGCGCCAGCAAGCTGATCGCCGTCGTCCTGAATGGCGATGATCTCTTTGACGCTCGTATCGGCGAGATCGGTGGCCAATGGACCGTGAGTGCGCGGGTGGTTGATGCGGGCGGGTTGTCGAGCCCCTCCATCGAACAGCGCTTCCAGGTTCAGCCCTTCACCGAGGTGGACGGGAGTGTGACGGCGGGGCCGGTGTCCGGGGGAGTGGGGATTCGGTTGTTCGACGATCGTGGGCGAGCGCTGGCGATCTACGACGAGCAGGATCAGCGTGTGGATCATGTGCTGGTGAAGCCGGACGGGAGTTGGGTGGCGAGGCTGGCGGGCAATGGGTACCGGGGGCCGATCGTTGCGAGAGCGATCGACATCAATGGCGGTGCGGTGAATTTTCTGGATGAGGTGACGGCGCAGGGCCAGTCGCTGGGCACGCAGCTGCATGCTGTGGACGTGCTGGGTGAGGGGTCGAGCGGTTTCAGCAGCCGGGGTTCGACGGTCTATTTCAGTCTGCACATCACGCCGCTGACGGAGTTGGCGGCGCGGTTGTCGGGTGCGACGGAGGTGCTTGAGCGCAGTGACGGGATCCGGGTGCTGGCGGGTGCCGAGGTGACGCGGTCGAACAGTGACGTGGCGAAGGCGTTTGGTCTGGGAGGAGTGGGTCTGACGAGCCGGCCGGTTGCGACGAATTCGGAGGAGTTTTCGTTTGGTGCGGGGAGTGCAGGGCCGAGTCAGGCGGAGAAGTACGGTCTGGTGCTGGCGAAGCTGTCGGGGGTGGATGCGCTGAATGACGGCAGCGTGGTGGACACGCTGGATCAGTTTGAGGCGCAGTTGAGGTTGAGTGCGGAGGGGGGGCGTTTCGGGGAGTTGACGGCGCTGGGTGCAAGTTTGCTGGACCAGGGCAGTTCGATCGCGCTGAGTGCGGCGCGTGACGGGGTGGGGACCTTTCTGGTCGAGGCGGGTCAGGGGGGTGTGGAGGGGATCCGGAAGGGTTTGCTGGGCGATGTGAGGGTGACGGAGCAGGTTGTCGGGCAGGATGGTTCGGTGCGTGTTCAGGGGACGGGAGCGCCGGGGGGCAAGGTCAGGATCATCAGGTTGTCGCTGCCTGCGGGATCGGAGAGTGTCTTCGACTTCGGGGTGGGTTCCGACGGGCGATTCGATGCGCTGATTCCGCGAGGCTCCGACAACGATTCGCTGCGGCTCGTCGCCTACGACCTCCTCGGCGCGGAACTGGAGTTGCCCCTGGCCGTTCCCGTTGCGCCAAAGATACTCAGCATCAGCCGTGCACTCGTTCAGGGTTCGGGCACCCCCGGGACGGATGTCCAGATCGTCCTGGTCAATCAGGATGGACGCGCGGCCGACCCCTTGCTCGTGCGGGTCGACGAAACGGGTCTCTGGCACTACCGCCTTGCTGAGGGGCAGGCGCTTCCTCTTAAGGTCGATGCGCGAACGATCGACTCGTTGGGCAATCTATCCCCTCTGGTGAGCAGGCCAGTCGGTTCGGCCAGCCTTGGACTGGTGGCGACCGCCGGCGAAGACGGATACATCAATCAGACTGAACTGCCGTCGTCCGCCAGTCTTCAATTCGAGGTGGCCGTTCCAGCCGGTGCCCGGATCGGCGACATCGTCCGAATCGTCGTCACCATCCCTGACGGGGGCGAGCGAATCCTCAGCGTCACACTCGCCCAGCGAGATCTGGACGCGGGGCGGCTTCTGCTGCCTTTCGTCCTGACCGATACGAATCGGGAGGGCCAATACGATCTCGCGGCGACCTATGTCGGGCGCAATTCGAGCACGATCGCCCTCAACACGAAAATTGTCGTTGACACCATCGCACCGTCCACACCGGTCCTGGGCAGTGCGGAGGGCCTGTGGCTCTCCGGTCGAACGGATCCTGGCAGCAGGGTGGTCGCACAGAAAGCCGATGGAACGATCCTTGGCCACTCCGACTATGCCGGCGGTGTCGGCAACTGGGCGATCCGCCTGTCCAGACCCCTCGCCGACCAGGAGCCGATCCGCCTGATTGCGCTCGATCAGGCGGGCAATGCCTCTGCGGCCCTCGAGTCCCGCATCGACGTCCGGTCGGTCCAGATCCTTGCCTTCGAGGATGACCGGGGCCCCACGCAAGGCCTGGGTTTTTCTGGCCGGACCACGGATGACGATTCGCCGCTTCTGGTCGGCAGCCTGTCCTTACCCTTGGGCTCCACGGAGCGGCTGGTCATCTACAGAAACGGGGTTCGGGTCGGCGATGCCCTTGTTTCCGAAAAGAGCTGGACCTTTCAGGATGGCAATGGCGCGTCCTCGCTCCGGGCCGCGCTGCCCGAACTTCCCGCCGGGCAAAGCTACGTCTACCGGGCCCAGATCGAACTGGCGGGGGTAGCGCCCAGGGCCTCCGGTGACTTCGAGATCATCCTGTCCAAGACGCCGATCGCGCTCGAGTCGCCAGAGACCTCGGCAGGGCCCGATGGTGTCGCGGAATGGCGGGACATCGACGAGCAAGGGGGTGTCCGGCTCGTGTACCAACTCCCGGACCGTGCAACGCCCGGCGATCGTCTGGAAGCCCTCATCACCAATCCCATCGGGCAAAAGTTGACGCTGTCAACCATCATCACCGATCAGCATCGGGCCAGCGGTTCGGTGGCGTTGCTGGTGCCGCAGGCCTTTCTTGATCAGGAGGGTGGTCATGCGGTTGAGAGCCGCTTCACCTCTGCCGCGAGTGGGCTGTCGTTCTCGGCAGCGGGCATCTCTTTCGAGGTTCAACTCGACGCGATCGAAGCCCGCAGCACGCCTCTCGACGACCTGATGATTGGCGGAGACCTGGCTGTCAATTACGACGGCGGCGAGGGGGACGATACCCTGATCGGCGGCAGCAAGAACGACACGCTCGACGGGGGGCCCGGCACCGACTGGGTCGTCGGTGGAGGCGGCAACGATCTCATTTACGGGAGCGACCGCGACAGTCTGTCAGGCGGTGCAGGCGATGACCGGTTCGAGATCGTCCAGCCGACCAGCATCCGTATAGACGGTGACGATGGCG
>JBIKTA010000085.1:0-7900 GCA_044348315.1 Burkholderiaceae bacterium
TCGCACGTCCATCTGGCAGTCGCCCGATTTTGCGAAGTCGATGGCGGGCATGGGGGACAACTTCATCAAGACCGCGATGGATTCGCTCGCGATGGACACCGACGTCGACTGGCGGCCGCGCGTGCCCCAGTGGCCGGCGATCGGCGAAACCATGGCGACCAACATCCAGGCCGCACTGGTGGGCCAGAAAAGAGCCAAGGTCGCACTCGACGAGGCGCAGGCTCGGATCACGCAGATCCTGCGCGGCTGATCGCGATTGCCTGAGCCGCCCGCCAGCACCGCGAGGAGCGGCTCCGGCGGTGTTGTCTGGCGGTACAACCGGAGCCGCATCGCGGCTCCGGTGCCACCACGCGTTGCCCGAACCCATAAACTGTATGGCCAAAGCAGTTCTATCCCTCGAAGCCCAGGAGCGCCGCTTTGCGGTGCTCCTTCTCGCGCCAGCGCTGCTCGTGCTGATCATCACCACGACGATTCCACTCGTCTATCTCGCCTGGAATTCGCTCCAGAACCTCAATTTCAGCATGCCGTGGATGCGCGGCTTTGCGGGACTGGGCAACTACATCGCGATGGGGTCGGACCCTCGGTTCTGGAATTCGTTGTGGTTGACAATTATCTACACCGGCACCACCGTCACGCTGCAGGTCGTGATCGGGCTCGCCTTCGCGCTGCTGGTGCTGCGCATGCCGCGCGGCCAGGGCGTGATCCGGGTCGCGCTGATCCTGCCGATCGTGCTCGCACCCGTGGTGGTCGGCCTCTTCTGGCGCACGCTCGTGCTCTCGCCCGATTTCGGGCTCGTTGATCTCGTCACCCGCGCGCTTGGCCTCGGCTCATACAACTGGCTGGGTGACCCGCAGCTCGCGCTGATCTCGGTGATCTCGATCCACACCTGGCAATGGACGCCCTTCGCGTTCCTGGTGCTGCTCGCATCGCTTGCCACGCTGCCCCCGGATGTCTACGAGGCCGCACGGCTCGATCGCGCGAGCGCCTGGCAGCGCTTTCGCTACATCACCCTGCCGCTCGTTCGTCCCGCGATCGTCATGGTCGTGATCCTGCGGATGATGACAGCACTCTCGGCCTTCGCGGCGATCTATGCAGCCAGTGGCGGCGGGCCCGGCTCGGCGACCGAGATCCTCAACCTCTATGCCTACCGGACATCATTCGTCGAACTGAACCTCGGCTACGGCAGTGCGCTCGCGATGGTGCTGCTATCGATCACCCTCGGCGTGTCATGGCTGATGTTCCGACTGAGGCGCGCGCGATGAGCAGCACGCGCCTGACCCGGCCCGGAGCCGCACTTCGCCGGCTGCTGATGTTCTGCGCCGCGGCGGTGCTGGTGCTCGTCTGGGCCTTCCCGGTCTTCTGGGGATTTCTGACATCGTTCAAGACCGAGCGCGATGTACTCGCCTGGCCACCGGTGCTCTTCTTCACGCCCACACTCGACAACTATCGTGCGGTGATGCAAGGCAACAGTTCGATCCTGCCCAACCTCTGGTCGAGCTTCGTGGTCACCTCGCTCGCGACCCTGATCACGATGCTCTTCGCCGTACCGGCCGCCTATGCGATGGCGCGACTCAGGATGCGGCTCAAACGCACCACCGGCTTCTACGTGCTCGCCACGCAAATGCTCCCTCCGGTCGGGCTGATCATTCCCTACTACATCGTGCTCCAGAAAATCGGTGGCCTCGATACCTACTCGGGCATCACGGCGATCTATCTGAGTTTTTCGCTGCCGTTTGCGATCTGGCTGATGATCACCTACTTCGAGGACGTGCCTTTCGAGATGGAAGAAGCGGCGCTGCTGGATCGGGCCGGGCGGATGCGCACGCTCTGGTATGTGATCCTGCCGCAGGTGCGGGGCGGGATTGCCGTGACCACCATCTTCGTTTTTCTGAATGCGTGGAACGAGTTCCTGTTCGCAGTCGTTCTCGGCGGCAATACGGTCCGGCCGGTGACCGTTGCCATGTACAACTTCATCTCGGTCGAGCAGACCCAGTGGGCGCTGTTGTCGGCTGCCGCCATGCTCGCGATGGCGCCGGTGATCGTGATCGGGCTCGCCGCGCAGCGACATATCGTCAAGGGGCTCACCGTCGGCGCGGTCAAGGGCGGAGGCAGGCGATGAATCGGCCGGGATGTGTCGCAGGTCATTCAAAGGAGGGGCGATGACCCGAAAGGGAGAGGCGATGACACGATCGGCCAGCGTACGGATCGAAGGCGCCGTCAAGCGCCATGGCAAGACCACTGTGCTGCATGGCATCGATCTCGAGGTCCACCCGGGCGAGTTCTTTGCCTTGCTGGGACCGTCGGGATCCGGCAAGACGACGACACTTCGGCTTCTCGCCGGCCTCGAGACGCTCGACGGCGGACGCGTGTTTCTGGATGGGGTGGACGTGAGCCATGCCGAACCGGGCGAGCGCGACGTAGCGATGGTTTTTCAGAGCTACGCGCTCTATCCGCACATGACGGTCCGGGAAAACATCGCCTTTCCGCTCAAGATGATCGGGGAGCCGGCCGACCGGATCGCTGCCGCGGTGATCGAGGCGGCCGAGCGCGTGGGCATCGGCCATCTGCTCGAGCGCCGGCCGGGTCAGCTGTCCGGCGGCCAGCAGCAGCGTTGCGCGCTCGCCCGCGCAATCGTCCGGAAGCCCAGACTCTTTCTGCTCGATGAGCCGCTTTCAAACCTCGACGCGAAGCTCAGGCTCGAGACCCGCGCCGAACTGCGCCGGCTGCAGCGCTCGCTGGGTGTGACGGCCGTCTACGTGACGCACGATCAGGAAGAGGCGATGACCATCGCCGACCGGATCGCGATCTTCATGGACGGCAGGCTCGCGCAGGTCGGCACGCCGCACGCGATCTTTGACCGTCCGGCGAGCGCGCAGGTCGCGGCCTTCATCGGAACGCCGCCCATGAACCTGCTGAAGGCCGTGCTCCATGGCAACTCGCTCGAGATCGGTACAGACAGGCTCGCTTGTGAAGGGCTGATCGTGCCGGGGGCCGGAGCGGCGGGCCCAAGCGAGCGGGTCTCAGAGCCCGAACGCACCGCGCAGGCCGTGCTCGCCGGCATACGGCCCGGCGATCTCGAACCCTGCGAGCAAGGCGGGCTCGTCGCCGAAGTCGAGTTCGTCGAGGATTTTGGCGACAGTGCAATCATCAACCTGATGATCGCCGGCACACGGGCGCGCATGCGCTCGGCTCGCCGTGAGCTCCCCGCCGAAGGCACCCGCCTGCGGGTGCGGCCCAAGCCGGAGAGCGTGCACCTCTTTGCAGAATCAGACGGGCAACGCATCGAGCTCTGATCGCGCCCCATACCCTTTTGACCTCGGGAGAACATTTCTTGAAGCGCACACCCAACATCGTGCTGATCCTCAATGACGACATGGGCTTCAGCGACATCGGCTGCTATGGCGGCGAAATCGAGACCCCGACGCTCGATGCGCTCGCCGAGCGCGGCCTGCGGTTCTCGCAGTTCTACAACACCGCCCGATGCAGCCCTTCGCGCGCCTCGCTGCTCACCGGCCTGCACCCGCACCAGACCGGGATCGGCGTGCTGACCTACGACCTCGGCCCCGAAGGCTACGCAGGCAATCTGTCGGAACACTGCGTGACCATCCCCGAGGCGCTGCGCGGCAACGGCTACCGCACCTACATGAGCGGCAAGTGGCATGTGGCGAGCAACCTCGTGAGCCCCACCAGCGCCTGGCCGATGCAGCGCGGATTTGACGAGTTCTTTGGCACCATCATCGGGGCAGGGAGCTTCTATGACCCGAACACGCTGACCCGCGGCAACGACAACGCCGAGCACGAGGCACGCGACAATCCCGAGTTCTTCTACACCGATGCAATCAACGACCAGGCGGTCGACTATGTGGAAGCGCATGCCCGCGAGCATGCGGACAAGCCCTTCTTCATGTACGTCGCTCACACCGCGCCGCACTGGCCACTGCACGCGCACGAGGAGGACATCGCCAAATACCGCGGACGCTTCGACGCCGGCTGGGACCAATTGCGCCTCGAGCGGCTGCAAAGGCTCGTCGACTCCGGCATCCTGAAGCCCGATTGGGGGCTCTCGGCACGCGACCCCAGCCAACCCGCGTGGACCGAGGCCGAGGAAAAGGCCTGGCTGCTGCGCTGCATGGAGGTGTACGCCGCGCAGGTCGACCGGATGGACCAGGGCATCGGGCGCATCGTCGAAGCGCTGAAGCGAAACGGCCAGTTCGATGACACGCTCATCATTTTTCTCGCCGACAATGGCGCCTGCGCCGAGGACATCCCCGAGGGCCTGTCGGTCGATGTGCTGGTCGACAAACTGATGATTGCGCGCTCGCATACCCGCGCGGGCGAACCCGTGCTATTTGGCAACAACCCCGGCATCATGCCCGGCGCGGAAAACACCTATCAGAGCTACGGCACGGCCTGGGCCAACCTCTCCAACGCACCGTTTCGCCTCTACAAGCACTGGATCCACGAAGGGGGCATCGCAACGCCCCTGATTGCGCACTGGCCCAACGGCATCCGTGATCAGGGGGGCATCCGCCATACCCCGGGCTATCTGCCGGACATCATGGCCACGCTGCTCGATGTCAGCGGCACCGCCTACCCTCAGACACGCAACGGGGCTCAGGTTCCGGGGCTCGAGGGCGCGAGCCTCAAGCCCGCCTTCGAGGGCGATGGGCTGCCCGAACGTCCCATGTTCTGGGAACACGAGGGGAATGCCGCCGTGCGCCTGGGCCGCTGGAAACTGGTCCGCAAATACCCCGACCCTTGGGAACTCTACGATCTCGAGACCGACCGCACCGAGTTGCACGACCTCGCCGCCCTGCACCCTGAGCGGGCGAACGATTTGCTCGCGCTGTATGCGGCCTGGGCGCAACGCTGCGGGGTGATCCCGCGCGAGACCATCCTGGAGATCATGGCGCGCAACCCCGAGCCCGCGTTCTGGGAAAAAGAGGACGAGTAGGCGCGAAGATGGCTCAGTGTTGCGGCCCTGAGGCGACGAACGCTTTGACGCGGGTGCCCCGCGCGCGCGAGCGGCCGGAGGAGATCGGCTCCGTCGTTGTCAACACAACGATCGAGGGCTCGATGATCGCCATTGTCGGTGGCCGGGCCGCGATTGGCCAGGGCGATCCCGAAGGTTTTGCGAGCGACGGCGAGGGGCCCGCCCGGAGCGTGACACTCTCACCCTATCGGATCGGCGCAACGACGGTCACGAACGCCCAGTTCGCCGAATTCGTAGGCGCGACCGGCTACCGGACCGAGGCCGAGCAATCGGGGCAATCGTTTGTGTTCTATCTTCAGGTCCCTTTACCGGCGCGCGCCACCGTGCGGCGGGTGGTGAAGGACCTGCCCTGGTGGCTGATCGTGCCGGGCGCATGCTGGCGGGCGCCTTGGGGTCCGGCTTCGGATTGGCAGACAATCGCCCAGCACCCGGTGGTGCACGTGAGCTGGCACGACGCTTTGGCGTTTTGCGAGTGGGCGGGCACGGCGCTCCCCAGCGAAGCCCAATGGGAGCACGCTGCGCGCGGCGGCGAAAGCGGACAACGCTATCCCTGGGGGGACGCCTTCGAGCCGGACGGGCAGCGCCGCTGCAACACCTGGCAGGGACGATTTCCCAATCAACCGGCGCCGGGTTGGCCCCCCGGCACGGTGGCGGTCGACCATTTTTCGCCCAACGGCTATGGACTGTTCAACACCTCGGGCAATGTCTGGGAATGGTGCGCGGATTGGTTCAACGCCGACTACCATCGGGCTACCGCAGACATCGACCCCCTCGATCAGCGCCCCAGCGGTCGCCGTTCCCAGCGCGGGGGATCCTTCCTGTGTCACGATTCCTGGTGCAACCGCTACCGTACCGCCGCACGCGGCGCAAACAGCCCGTCCAGCAGCACCAGCCACACGGGTTTCCGCGTCGTGATGCCCGCCTGATGGACTCTTGAGCCCCCTGGGGAGTCATGCATGATGGATTACCTCCTCGCCCTCGATCAGGGCACGACCAGCTCTCGCGCCATCGCGTTCGACCGCGCCGGGGGCGCGATCGCGATCGCGCAGCAAGCCTTCTCCCAACACTTTCCTCAGCCGGGCTTGGTCGAGCACGATACGATCGAGATCTGGTCTTCGCAACTGCGCGTGGCGCGAGAGGTTATCGCGGAGACCGGCCGCCTGCCCACAGCGATCGGCATCACCAACCAGCGCGAAACCACCGTCCTCTGGGACCGAGCGACGGGCCAGCCCATCGCGCCCGCGATCGTCTGGCAGGACCGTCGGACAGTGGCTCACTGCGAACGACTGCGCGAGTGCGGCCAACACACTGAGATTGAGGCGAAGACGGGTCTGGTGCTCGATGCGTATTTCTCAGCGACCAAACTCGCCTGGCTGCTCGAGCACGTGCCGGGCGCACGGGCGCGCGCGGCCAACGGTGAACTGGCATTCGGCACCATTGACAGCTGGCTCATCTGGCAGCTGACCGGGGGCAAGCTGCACGTGACCGACGCGAGCAATGCGTCGCGGACGATGCTGATGGATCTCGCGACCGGTCAGTGGGATCCCGAATTGCTGGCGACCTTCGACATTCCCCGCTCGGTGCTCCCGGAGATCGTGCCCTCATCCGGCGTGATCGGGGAGACCGACGTCTCGATCTTCGGGCAAGCCATCCCGATTGCGGGTATCGCCGGCGACCAGCAGGCGGCCACCTTCGGCCAAGCATGCCTGACGCGCGGGCAGGCCAAGAACACCTATGGTACGGGCTGCTTCCTCTTGATGAACGCGGGCGACACGCCCCGCACCAGCCACAACCGGCTGATCGGCACGCTGGGATGGAAAATCGGCTCGCGCACCACATATTGCCTGGAAGGAAGCGTCTTCATGGCGGGTGCCACGGTGCAATGGCTGCGCGACGGTTTGGGCCTGATCAGCCGGGCCGATGAGATCGAAGCGCTCGCCACGAGCGTGGCCGACACGGGCGACCTCTGGCTGGTGCCGGCCTTCACAGGACTGGGCGCACCCGACTGGGACGGGCGTGCACGGGGCCTGATGATCGGCATGACACGCGGCAGCACGCGCGCCCACATTGCGCGCGCGGCACTCGAATCGATTGCACTGCAGTCGGCCGACCTGATCACCGCCATGAATGCCGACGCGGGCGCGCCGATCACCGAACTGCGGGTCGACGGTGGGGCCACGCGCAATGACGCCCTGATGCAGATGCAGGCCGACTTCTCGGGCATTCCGGTGCTGCGTCCCACGATGACCGAGACGACTGCGTTCGGCGCGGCCGCGCTCGCGGGTCTCGCCACGGGATTCTGGTCGGGACTGGACGAGGTCGCAGCCTGTTGGCGGCTGGATCGACGATTCGAACCCGTCTGGGATGCCGGGCGCCGCGACACCCATCGCGCCCGCTGGCGGGAAGCGGTCGAGCGCGCGCGCGGGTGGGCACGGGATTGATGCACGAAACCAGCATTGCCCTCCCACGGCGCGAAGCGCTCGCGGCACTGGGCCGCGCGCAGGGCTTCGATCTGGCGATCGTGGGCGGGGGCGCAACGGGTCTGGCGATCGCGCTGCACGCTGCCTGGGCGGGGCGCTCAGTCGCGCTCGTCGAGGCACTCGACTTTGCCAGCGGCACCTCGTCGCGCTCAACCAAATTGCTGCATGGCGGCGTGCGCTATCTCGGGCAAGGCCAGATCGGTCTGGTGCGTGAGGCCCTGCACGAGCGCAGCAGCCTGATCGCGCTCGCGCCCACGCTGGCAAAACCGCTTCGCTTTGTCATGCCCGCCTATCGCTGGTGGGAGCACGGGTTCTATGGAATGGGACTTTTCATCTACGACCGTCTCGCCGGTCGTGCCAGCCTCGGACCCACGCGCCTGCAGAGCGCAGCGACCACGCGCCGAGCCTATCCTGAGCTAATTGACCG
>JBIKTA010000086.1:0-7879 GCA_044348315.1 Burkholderiaceae bacterium
CCGCTCCATTTGGGAGGCGGGCGCCTTGCAGTGCCACCCCCTCATCAACACTGCAACCGTATCGATCGCGCTCGACGATATCCGGAAGTTGCTGGTCGACACCGGCCACGAGGCAAGGGTGATCGAAGTCCCATCCCGGCCTGCATCGGCCTGACGCATTGCCCGGTCTGACGGTGAGCGAGATTTGCTCCCGTCGAATCAAAGTTCCACTTGCAGCCCATATTGCGCGGCCGAGGCGAGCAACCAATCGCAGAGGTCGTCGGCGGCTGCGCGCGGACCCATCAGGTCAAAGACATCACCGCCACCAATCCGCGTCAACTGCACACCCAGATGACACAACTGAGTGAGCGCGGTGGCATCGGCCCCGAATGCGCTGGGATGGAGATCGATGCCCACGCCCTTTCCCAGGGTCTGCCGGACCGCGGCACCACTGAGCCTGAGGACGAAGCGGCCGTCACTCTGGTCGATCACGGCGGCATGATCCTCGAGCCTCGCCTGCAGCGCATCCGACACCGACTCCCCGCTGGAATCAAGCACCACAAAGCGATCAGGTCCCGACCAGATCCATTCGCATACACCGATCTCGACGCGGCCCCGCACGTCCAGCTCGGTGCTCGACCCCCCCCAGAACTGCGCCAGACGCTGCATACAATGTTGCCGCTGCCCAGCCAGTGGTACAACCTGCACGATCGAGAGCGAGCTGCGCAGGCAGGCGACGACCCCGGCAACGCCCGCTGCACGGCCATGCCTGCCCGCGGACAGGAAACCTTCCACGGGCGAAACCGGGACCCACTTCATGGCCATGATGGCATCAGGCACGGACGCGTTCTCCTGCAGGATCGACAAAACAGGCTGGGCAGACCGTGAGCACCAGGTCCCGGCCCCGCAAGGGATCGTGCGCAGTGATCGACTGCCCCACCCTCGACTGCCCGCCCGACAACAGCCCGAGCGCAATCCATCGCCCCTGGACCGGTGAGAAGGTCACCGAAGTGAGGTAGCCCAGATCGTGAGCCATATCGCGCGGCGCGTCCGGCTCGAAAAGATGCGCGCCAGCGTGAATCCGTTGCCCAGGGTCCACAGCTTCGAAACCGACCAACTCGGGCCGGTCAGAAGCGATGAAGGCCTCACGGCGTGACAGCGCGCGTCCGATGAAGTCTTTCTTGGTCGAGAGCATCCGCCCAAGGCCGAGATCACGCGCGCTGGTCTGGCCATTGAGCTCCCCCCCGGCGACATGACCCTTCTCGACCCTGAGGATGGTGAGCGCCTCGGTCCCGTAGGGCATGATCCCGAAATCCCGACCCGCATGGGCAAGATGACCCATCAGGGCACAGCCCCAGCGCGCGGGAACCGCGATCTCAAAGCCCAACTCGCCCGAAAACGAGATCCTGAACACCCGCGCGCGCACGCCCCCTCCGAGCATCAACTCGCGCACACCCATGTAGGGCAATTGCTCCGCACCGACCGCCTCCGGATCATCGACAATGGCCCGCAGCACATCACGGGCCCGAGGTCCCGCCAGCGCCACCTGCGCCCACTGGTCGGTCACGCTCGCAAAGCGAAGGTTGAGATCGGGTCGATGGATCTGCGCGCAGTACTCAAGATGCTGCAGCACGCGCGCACCGTTGCTGGTCGTGGTGCTCATGATCCAGCGATGATCGGACAAGCGCGCACAGGTGCCGTCATCGAGGACCACGCCGTCCTCTCGCAGCATCACGCCATAGCGCACCTTGCCAACCGACAGGGTCGAGAACACGTTCGCATAGACGAAATCGAGAAACTCGCCCACATCCGGGCCGAACAACTCGATCTTGCCCAGGGTCGACACGTCGCAGAACCCCACATGATCACGAACGTTGCGCGCCTCGCGAAGCGCGGCGGGCAGCCAGTCATTCTCGCCTTCACGTGGGTAGTACTGCGCCCTGAGCCACGGGCCGGCCTCCGTGAAGACCGCGCCCTGACGACTGGACCAGGCGTGCGTCGGTGCGAGCCGGGTAGGCCGAAAACGTTTACCGCGCGCGTGACCCGCAAAGGCGGCCAACGCAACCGGCGTATAGGGTGGGCGGTAGCTCGTGGTGCCAATCTGCGCGGGCTCGGTTTCGCAGAGTTCGGCCATGATGCCGATCGCATTCAGATTGGAAGTCTTTCCCTGGTCGGTCGCCATCCCCAGCGTGGTGTAGCGCTTGAGGTGCTCAACCCGCCGATAGCCTTCGTCACGCGCGAGCATGAGATCGGAAACCGTCACATCATGCTGAAAATCAACAAAGGCTTTGCGACCTGCAGTGGCCACCCGCCACAAGGGCAGTCCCGATGCCAGCTCACGATCGGCCGCTGGCAGCGCCATTTCGATCGGATCCAGGCCAAGGGATGCCAGCGCCCGGCCCGCCGCCTCGACCCCCTCTCGCAGACACGCCTCCAGCGAACCGGCCCCGTTGACCGATCCTGCCAACTGCAGCCCATCGGGCAGGGTGCCCGGCTCGAAGCGATGGTGCTCGGCGTTCCAGCGCGGCTTATGCCCCAGGTGCGAAGTGAGATCGAGCGCTGGCGTCCAACCGCCACTCATCGCCAGAAGATCGCACGCGAGGGTCTGGCCCTCGCCACGGCCCCCGAGGACAAGCTGCCGAATCCCATCCCGACCGGCGCGCGTATCGCGAACGGTGGATCCAGAGAAAATCGGCGCGCCGGCCTGCGTCGCCGCCTGCTGCACGACCGGTGAGGATTGAGGACGTGCATCGATGACGGCGACAACAGTCGCTCCAGCCTGAGCGAGGTCGCTGACGGTCAGCGCGGCATCGTCATGTACGGTGAACACCACGACCCTCTGGCCCGCGAGCACTGCAAAACGGTTGAGATAGCTGCGCACCGAGCCAGATAGCATGATGCCGGGCCGGTCGTTACCATCGAAAACCAGCGGGCGCTCGATCGCCCCGCTCGCAAGGACGGACGATCGGGCAACGATTCGCCAGAGCCGCTGGCGGGGTTCGTGCTCGGGTGGCTCGGCAACATGATCCCAAATACGCTCGATCGCGGCGAACTGTCCCGAGTCATACAAACCAAATACCGTTGTCCGAAACAACATTGTCACATTGGGATGGCTGGCGAGCTCACCCATCACCGAAGTCAACCAGTCGCTCGCCGCTCGCCCTTCGATTTCACTCCGGTCTGACAGGAGTCGGCCACCGGCCGCGAAATCCTGCTCGCACACCACGACCCTGGCCCCGCTGCGGGCTGCCCTCAAGGCCGCAATCAGCCCAGCCGGCCCGGAGCCGATCACCAGCACATCGCAGAACAGGCTCGCCTTCTCGTAGTGGTCCGGATCATCCTGCCCGCTGGCCCGACCCAGGCCCGCAGCCCTTCGAATCATGGGCTCGTAGAGCCGCTCCCAAAAACTGGCCGGCCACATGAAGGTCTTGTAGTAGAACCCTGCGTTGAGGATGGGCGCCGCCCAGCCGTACGCCGCACGAACATCGAAAGCCAGCGAAGGCCAGCGATTCTGGCTACGAGCAACCAGCCCGGAAAACAACTCGATCTGCGTCGCGCGGGTGTTCGGCTCGCGTCGTGCGCCCTCACGCAACTCGACCAGCGCGTTCGGCTCCTCAGGCCCTGCCGACAACAGCCCTCTTGGCCGGTGATACTTGAACGAACGGCCGAATACGCGCACGCCCTGCGCCAGCAGGGCCGAGGCGAGTGTGTCGCCCGCATAGCCTTTGTAGGATCTGCCATCGAAGCGGAAATCGATGGCCTGATGTCGGTCGATCCGGCCCCCTGTTGCGAGTCTGAGCGTCACAGGCATGCTCCGTATCAGCTGACCAGGGCCAGCGAATGAACGGAGAGGATCTGATGCGTACGCGTATCGCGCGTGACACGCAGCATCGCCCGGCAAGCCCCCGCATGCTGAAAGATCTCGTCATGAAGACCGGCCGGATTGTCCCGAAAGTAGACAAAGTCAACGAAAGCCTCCATCGGCGCATCCACGGGAGGCCGAAGCATATTGGCCGCACCAAGCTGCACAAATTCTTCCATGGACCGTTCACCGCAATGAGGACAACGAATACGCATGAGCTTCAGTGGAGGTTGGGTTGGGGGCCCTGACCCTTCTCGTCGATGACCAATCCGGTCGAGAAGCGGTCCAGGCGCATCAGCCTGTTGAGCGAGTGGGCTTCGTCCCGGGCGATCGTGTGCGCAAAGCACCAGCCCGATGCGGGCGTGGCCTTGAAGCCCCCGTAGCACCACCCGGCATTGAGGTAGAGGCCCTCGATGGGCGTTCGGTCGATGATCGGCGAGCCGTCCATCGACATATCCATGACACCACCCCAGCTGCGCAACATGCGCACCCGGCCAATCATGGGCATCAGCGCCATTCCTTCTTCGAGTACATGTTCTACCGCCGGCAGATTGCCGCGCTGCGCGTAGGAGTTGTAACCATCCACGTCGCCGCCGAAAACAAGTCCGCCCTTGTCCGATTGCGAGATGTAAAAATGCCCGGCCCCAAAGGTCACCACCTGATGGACCAACGGCTTGACCGCCTCGCTCACAAAGGCTTGGAGGACATGACTCTCGATCGGCAGACGCAGTCCGGCGAAAGCAGCCACCCGAGAGGAGTGACCCGCCGCGGCTAACCCGATCTTGCCCGCCGCAATGTCGCCGCGGGTCGTCTCGACCCCGATCACCTTGCCCGCCTTGACGCGGATGCCCACGACCTCGCAATTCTGGATGATGTCGACACCGAGCGAATCGGCCGCGCGCGCGTAGCCCCAGGCCACGGCATCATGACGCACGGTTCCGCCACGCGCCTGCAGAAGCGCGCCCCGTACCGGGAAGCGGGCATTGTCGAAATCGAGATCGGGGACCATGCTGCGAACCTGCTCGCGATCGAGCAACTCGGCGTCAACACCTGCGATCCGCATGGCATTGCCACGACGCACGTAGGCGTCGCGCTGCGCATCAGAGTGAAACAGGTTCAGAACCCCTCGCTGACTGACCATCGCATTGAAATTGATGTCCTGCTCGAGCCCTTCCCAGAGCTTGAGTGACCACTCGTAGAAGGGCGTGTTGCCGGGCAGCAGATAGTTGGACCGGATGATCGTGGTGTTGCGCCCCACGTTGCCCGAACCCACATAGCCCTTTTCCAGCACGGCGACCCGACGCACGCCGTGAACCTTGGCGAGATAGTAGGCGGTGGCCAGCCCGTGCCCTCCCCCTCCCACAATGACCACGTCATAGGCGGGCTGGGGATCGACCTCGCGCCAGGCGGGCCGCCAGGGCGCGCTGCCGGGCAGGGCGTGGCGCAGCAGACTCCAGATTGAATAGCGTTTCACAAGACGACCGGAAGAGAGGTTGAGCAGACGATCAGGCCGGGGTTAACGAACGCGGGCTTCGTGATGAGGAACGGCACCGACTGCGCGCAGGCTCATGCAAAGCGCGCGCACCGATTCACTCAGCCCTGCCCGCCGCCAGGTGGCGTAGGTGCTCAACACCGGGTCCGCCTGTCCCTGAGCACAGTCGAGAAATTTCCGCTGTAGTTCCTCTTCACTCAGCGGCCGATCAGGATAGCCGCGAGGATCGACCACCCTCGACTCGAAGGATCGGCCATCGACCGTCCGGACCACCACTGTGGCCCAGCTCTTTGTGGTCGAGGGCATGTCGGCAGGCTGATCAGGATCGCTCACCATACTGACCCGGCCCAGCCAGGCCAGGATATCGGGCCGACTGATACTCGAGGCACGGAAGGTTTCGAGCGTCAGGTCACGATCGATCGCCGCAGCCGCCACGCAGTAATGCATGCTGAAACGCGCCTGCATCTCGTCGACTGGGACCCGGTACATCAGGTTGCCCACCGCTGCCGCCGACACCCGAGTCTCGACCGATGCGACTGAATCAGCGTTCAGATCGTGAGCGCGCATCAGGTCAAGTACTGCATCGACTGCTCGATGCGTGCTCGCACAACAGGGATAGCGTTTCAGCCAGAGGCCAGGCCGGACGACGGCCGGTGTCGCACTCAGCCGATCGAGGATCGCAGCATCAAAGCCCCTCGCACCAGCACCGGCCAACAGGTCGCCAAAGCCTCTTGCGCCCTCGAGCGGTGCCGTATCGGCGGTCAGACCGGCGAGCGCCATCTTGGCCGCAAGCAGGCCGCTCTTGGCCGCGAGACCGGCGTGGAAGGGCTTGGCATTGGTACCGAACTGGCGCTTGAACCCCGCAGCCATGCTGGTCGCAAGACTGATCGCATGAACCATCGCCTCGCGGTCGGCCCCGAGCATTCGGGCCGCCGCGGCGGCGGCCGAAGGGGCGCCGAGTGTGAGCGTGGTGTGCCAGCCGCGCGTGTAATGGGTCATGTTGACCGCCTCGGCCAGGCATTGCTGGACCTCGGCCCCCACGATATAGGCGTCGATCAGGTCGTGGCCTCGCGACCCCTCTTCCTCGCCCAAGGCCAGCAACGCCGGCACGAGCACGGCACTCAGGTGCGAGGCGGCTGGATCGAGCACATCGTCATAATCCAGCGCGTGGGCCGCTGTACCATTGATCAGCGCCGCCCAGGGAGCGTCAATCGGAGCATTGCAGCCCACCGCACTCGCGCGTCCACCCTCACCCCAGTTCCCCAGGCCCTTCCGAACCCGGGTCACCGCAGCATCCGCGGCCCCCGCGGTGATGCAGGCGACCGTGTCAACGATCGCGCGCTCAGCGGCATCAACCGCCTGCTCGGACCATGATCGTGGGGTCTGCGCCGCCCATTGAGCGAGCCGCTCGGTGAAACCTGTCATGGAAGATGGCTCCGTCACACTCACTGAGGAACGATGCCGGCTTGCGCGATCAGACCCCGCCACTTTTCAAGCTCGGACCGGACAAACGCCATCATCGCGTCGCCGCTCACATTGAGCGCCTGAAACCCGTTGGGTGACAGCGCCTTGACTGCATCCGGGGACGCGGTTGCAGCGAGGATCTGGGGTGCCAGCATTTTGGTGATTTCGACAGGGGTACCCTTGGGGGCGAAGACACCCACCCACGAGCGCATCTCCGGGAAACCCGGCATCACCTCGGCCATGGTCGGTACCTCCGGCAACTGGGGATTGCGCTGGGCGGTGGTCACGGCCAAAGCCCGGACCTGCCCGCTGCGGATCGCCGACATCGACGAGTTGAAGTCGTTGCACAACACACTGATCCGGCCACCGATCAGGTCGGTCAAGGCCTGCGGACTGCTCTTGTACGACACCTGGGCGAGATCGAGCTTGAAACCGAGCTTGATGTTTTCGACACATACGGTGGCCATGCCGAAGGCTGTTCCGTAGGCGTGTTTGCCCGGCTCTGCAGCGACCCGGGCGCGCAGATCCTCCATCGATTTGAACGGCGAATCCTTGCCCACCAGCACGCCCAGCGGCACGCCGCCGATCCCGGCAACCGGATCAAAATCCTTGACCGGGTCGTAGGGCAGTTGCTTCATCATCCAGGGCGCCTGGGTATGGGTCGTTCCGGTACCTACCAACAGCGTGTAACCATCGGGCTTGGCCTTCGCCACATAGACGCTCGCGATCGCACCATTCGCACCGGGTTTGTTGTCAACGACAAAGTGACTGGTCTGCATCCGCTCGTTCATCACCCTGGCCACGACGCGGGTCATGATGTCGGTGGAACTTCCTACTGCAAACGGTACGACCAGCGTCACCGGACGGGAGGGATAGGGCTGTGCCGCAACCTGATGGGGCAGACCTGAAAGACCCATCACAAGTCCGCAGGTCAAACCTGCATGGAGCAAGGTCCGTCGGAGCGAGGGATTCGTCATGGTGTCAGGCTCCTTGAGTGGTGTTGCCGAAGTGCAGCGCGACGGCGGCCAGCGATCGGCAGTCAATTATGATTGAGCTCAAACCGCGGGAAGAAGCCGAATCGG
>JBIKTA010000087.1:0-7862 GCA_044348315.1 Burkholderiaceae bacterium
ATCCGGCACCGAGCCGCTCCTACGAGTCATGGTCGAAGCCAACTCGGCTGAGGTTGCCGAGCAGATGGCCCGGCGCTTGGCTGATGTGATTGGAGAGACCGCTGTTTGAGTTGACTGGCGAGACGGCAGGCTGATTCGACGGGCGAGACGCCCACTGGCGCGACGGCCTGCCCGGCCGTCAGCCCGGCTTCCGACCCGAGAACAGCGTCCAGGGGAAGCGCCACCAGGGCCAGTCGGGCCCGGTCGAACCTTCGGTTTCTGAGAAAGGCTCGACCCGCACATCGACAAAGCCAGCGCGCTCGAGTGCTTCGCGGACGGGCATTCTGTCGAATGCGGGGAGGAAGCCCTCGTTGTTGCGCACCGAATGGCCATCCATCAGGAATTGCGACCAGCGGCTGAGTGTGCGGAAATCCAGGTGCATGACCCGGCCGCCCGGGGCCAACAGCCTGAAGGACTCGGCGAACAGCCGTTCGTTTTCCTCCACCGGCAGTTCGTGGAGCAGCTGGGTCGAGGTGACCAGGTCGAATGTCCCGTCCGGGTAACCACTGCGCAGCGCATCGCGCTGGGCAAACCGGATGTTTTTGAGCGCCATTGATTGCGCGGTCACCGTGGCGAGCTTCAGACAGGGCGCGGAGAGGTCGATGCCAACGACCTGGGCATTCGGAAACCGCTCGGCGATCGGAAAGCTGCACTTGCCAAAGCCGCAGCCCATGTCGAGCACGGACTCGAAGTCTCCGCGCGTGCGCAGCAGGTCAGCGAAACGCTCGTGCGCCTCGAAGCGTCGGGTATTGGGATGAATCGAAGTGGCACTCGCCCGGTACATCAAGCCGTCGTAATCGGCACCGAGCAAGTTGCCCGGGTGCTGGTGAATGTCGATGGCCCCATAGTAGGCCGGGATCGGGAGATCAGAGTTGAGCTCCAATAGCGGGCTGTCCTCGGCCCCCTCGAGCTCCGCCCGGACCCATTCTGGATGCGCCTCGAAGGTCGCCGCGAGCCCCCAGCGCGGGTCGGAATATTTCATCCGCTGGTAGTGCCGCTCGATGAAGGCATACCAACGATAAAGCGGTGTATCGGCCACACGCGCAATCGCCTCATCGGTTTGCGCGGGGCTCGCCGAGCCGTCGTCGATCGATCGGTAGGTCTGATTGACCGCGGGGTACAGTTGGTTAGCCCATTGACTGCGCAGGCTGCCGATGAATTCCTGAAAGGCAGTTGCCGAGCGCGGCAGGCTGGCGGACTCATCCATCACGGCATCTCCCTGTTGGCAGAAGACGAAAAGCGCCCACTGGTCGACTTGGCCCGGCCGTCGATGACGTCGTAAAGGTGTGCGACAAATGCATCCCGCTCTCGACGAAGCAACTCCGCTTCGGCGGGGGTGGGTGTAAAGCGGTCGAGCGCGTCGATATCGAGCCCACCCTGGCGAGCGAGCATGAACTCAAGTGAACGCACCCGGTCACGCAGCACATGCAGCTCTGAGGCCATGACCAGCAGCATCTGCGCAAGACGGTCGATACTGGGAGACTCGAAGAAATTGAGCTCCGGCTCGTCTCGCTTCTCGTGTTTGGCGGGATTGGAAGCGCTGGTCATCGTCATACCTCAAGCGGGCCGCGTCAACGTGGACTGCGGTAGCGAGGCCACATGCTCGGCGATCTGACCCGGCGTCGCAAACCAGATGCGCGAGCGCTGGGCCGCCATGTGTTCGAGGATGCGCTTTAGCTGGCGTGCGCGATGAGGCTGGCCCATCAGGAAGGTGTGCAGCGAGATCGAGCAGACCAGCGGCCAGCCATGACGTTCGCCGTCCTCGAGTTGCTGGTCGAAGCCATCGCAAATCATTCGGGCAAATTCCTCATCGCTTGCGCCGCGATTGATGAGGGCTGGAATGTCGTTGAGCTCCATCGACGGGTAGGGAACCGACAAGATGGGTCCCTTTGACGTGCGAAACCACTGCGGCTGCTCGTCAAAAAACCAGTCGAGCATGTAGCGATAGCCATGTTCGATCAGGAGTTCGGGCGTGTTGGCGCTCTGAGAAATGAAGGGCCCGAGCCAGCCCGAGGGTGTGCGGCCTTCTTCCTGCATGAAGCGCGCATTGACGTCGGCGAACATCTGGCGCTCGGTATCGAGGTCCATATCGATCTGCCGCTCGGAATTCGTGCGGCCGTGACCGACGAACTCGTCGCCGCGCTCCCGAAACGGCACGAGGATCTCCGGGCACACGTCATAGACGCTCGCGTTGACCAGTACCGCCAGCGGGATCTGATACCGGGCAAAGAGCTCCGCGATCCGCCAGATGCCAACCCGATTGCCAAAATCCCGGTAGGCATAGCCCCGGTGATAGGGCGCGGAGGGCAATGTCGTGAAGTCGGGCCCGGGGTTACGACCAAACTCGAAGGCCTCGACATTGAGCGCAAAGTAGACCGCCAGGCGTGCGCCACCCGGCCAGGTGTAGGTTGGGCGGGTGGGCAGCGCCGAGAACGGGTAGCGGTCGAACTTGTTGTCAAAGCGCTTCATCGACCGCCTCCCTGCGGCAGCGCGCGGATCGCCTCCATCACCTCGGCAACCGGCTTCACATCGGCGTACTTGGCCGCCATGTCGAAGAGGTTGACCGCATGGCTGGTGGCGCTGCGGTCGTAGACGCACTCGATGGGCACCGTGCAGCGGAAATTGTAGGCAAAGCCGTCGACGACGCTACCCCGCACGCAGCCGCTGGTCGTGCAGCCGGTGACGACCAGGCTGTCCACGCCGAGATCGACCAGGTAGCTGACAAGCGGAGTGCCGAAGAACGCACTCGGGTGCTTCTTGGGGAGCAGCACGTCACGCCCCGACGGCGCGATCTCCTCGACGAAACGATAGCCCTCGGCCGCGACCTGCATCAGCGCCGGCACTTTCTCGGCGAGCCTACCCGAGTCGAAGCTCTCCTTGGGCGCGACATAAGGGTAGAGGACGGGGAGTTCCTTGTCCCGGAACAGTTCGAGCAGCGGCTTGATGTGATCGACTGCCCGCCAGCCGACCTCGCCGCAGGCGGTCTTGAATTCCTTGATGGCCTCCCAGAAGGGAACACGCTGGGTGCCGACTGTCCGGTACTGGACGTCTATGATCAGCAGCGCCGGGCGCTTGCCCATGCCCTGCGGCCGACCAAACCCGGCCGCCTCGTAGGCAGCGATCTCTTCGGCACTGATGATGCCGTCCCATGGATTTTTCGTTGTCATCACATCAATTCCTGAACATCACGGAGGGCAGCCAGGTGGCAAGCCCCGGGAAATACCAGAGAAGGAAACAGGCCAGGACCAGCGCGAGGAAAGAGGGCACCGCGCCATGGGCAATGTACATGATGTCCCGTTTGGCAAGGCCCTGCAGCACAAAGAGATTGAATCCGACCGGTGGCGTGATGGCGGCGATCTCGACGACCACCACGATATAGATGCCGAACCAGAGCGGATCGATCCCGGCTGCCTCGATCATCGGGGTGACGACGGACAGTGTCAGCACGATCATCGAAACCCCGTCAAGGAAACAGCCCAGGATGATGTAGAGGAACGTCAAGACAACGATCAGTGTGCCGGCAGTCAGTTGCCAATCGGTAATGAGCGCTGCGAGCTGCTTGGGGATGCCGGTGAAGCCCATCGCCACCGATGTGAAGGCGGCGCCGGCCAGGATGAAAGCCAGCATGCATGAGGTTTCGGTCGCCCGCATCAGGGCATCCGAGAAATTTTTCCAGTTCATGGTCCCCGACAGCGCTGACAGGATCAGCGCGCCGATGACGCCCATCACGGCCGCCTCGGTCGCCGTTGCGAAGCCGCCATAAATCGACCCCATCACGAACAGGATCAAAATGATTACCGGAATCAGCCGTCGCGAGGCGTGGAGTTTTTGCCAGAGCGTGGTCGGCGGGTCGGCTGCGGGTATGGCCCCCGGGCGCAGCCATGCGGTGATCATGATCGCGAGCATCAGGAGCAGCACCAGCATGATCCCCGGAATCACTCCTGCGATGAACAGCCTCGCGATCGAGACGTCCGCCGCCACGCCGTAGACGATCATCATGATCGAAGGCGGAATCATGATGCCCAGTGTGCCGGCGCCTGCGAGCGAACCCAGTACCACCTTCTCGTTGTAGCCCCGGCGAAGCAGTTCCGGGATCGTCATGCGCCCGATCGTCACGCAGGTGGCGGTCGACGAGCCGGATACGGCGGCAAAGATACCGGACCCGACGATGTTCACGTGAAGCAGACGCCCAGGCAAGCTTCGCACCCATGGCGCGATCCCTGAAAACATGTCCTCCGAAAGGCGTGTCCGAAACAGGATCTCGCCCATCCAGATGAAGAGGGGCAGTGCCGTCAGCGACCACTCGGAGCTCTGTCCCCAGAGCGTGGTCGCGAGCAGCGGGAAGACCGGCGCGTCAGTAAAGAGCGCCATGCTGATGACGCCCACGATCATCAGCGAGAGTGCGATCCAGATGCCTCCCGCAAGCAGTGCGAAGATCGAGACCAGCAGAACGATGATCGCGAGGGATTGTTCCATGATGACTACTCGTAGGCGGCGTGGCGGTCGGAATCGTCGGCAGCGTGTTCGCTGGCCAGATAGGCAGGCGTTCCGCCTCGCAGCGTAACGACGAGATCATCCAGAAAGGCGATGAACAGTACGGTCGCGCCCAGCGACATGGCGGTCTGCGGGATCCATTTGGCGATCGGGATCAGACCGATCGTGTACTCGGGCCAACGAATACCTTCAAGCGTCATGTCGATGGTGAACCAGGCCAGCGTGCCAGTGAGCCAGGTGCCGATTACCAGGCAGCTGAGTTCGGCAAAACGCCGTTTCGCCGGCCCCAGACGCTGCAGGAGCAGATTCACCCGAATGTGCACCCCCCGCCGGTAGGTGTAGCCGAGCGCGAGGAAGGAAGAGGCCGCGAGTGACAAGCGCGCGAAATCATCAGCGGAGGGCACCAGTACGCCGAAGGTCCGGCCGATGATCTGAGCAGCGATCAGCGCGCCGATCATCAGCAGGAAAAAAGCGCCCAGCACGCCGCTGAACAGGTAAAGCGAGTCGAGGTATCGACGCATGATCAGCCCGTCGGTTGGAATACTCAGTCAGTCCGCGGACGCGCGCACACCCTTGTGCGCCCAGGCGGGCGAGGGTGCTTGTAGCCGTCGGCCGTCTGGTCGTTCAGTTGGCAGGTGCTCGATCGCTGAGCACCTGCGCCGCGGATCGCTTAGGCGAACCGGATCACTTCTTCAGACTGGCCTGATACGCGTCGATGACCTTCTTGCCATCCGGGCCGGCTTTTTTGAGCCAGTCGTCAAGCATGGTGTCGCCAATCTTCTTGAGTTCGGCGGCGAAGGTCGGGCTGATGGGGGCCAGCGTCATGCCGTTGGCCGCGAGCTGTTTGGGCGCGAGGTTGTTTTCCTCTTCGCTCATCTTCCAGCCGCGGTCCTCTGCGACCTTGGCCTGCTCGAGCAGCAGCTTCTTGTGGCCCTCGGGCAGCGCCTGGAAGGCCTTTTCGTTGACAAAGGCAATGTTGCAGGGCACCCAGGCCTGCGTGTCATAGACGAACTTGGTGTAGTCCCAGGCCTTGGTCGTGACGCCGGTGCCGGCAGCCGTGAACATCGAGTCGATGATGCCCGAGGTGAAGGCCTGGGGAATCTCGGTGGCTTGCACCGTGGTGGGGATCGCGCCCATCAACTGAGCGAGTCGGGCGGTCTGCGCGTTGTAGGTGCGCATCTTGCTGCCTTTGAGGTCGGCGATCGAGTTGACCGGGCGCTTGGTGAAGAAGGCTTGCGACGGCCAGGGCGCGAGGTAGAGCGCGCGCATGCCACGCGCCATCAGGCGATCTTCGATCGGCTTGCGGCTGGCCTCGAGCAGCGCCCGCGCTTCCTTGTAGCCGGCTGCGAAGAAGGGGATTGCATCGAGTTCGAACATTGGTTCGCCGATCCAATTGCTGGCCTTGAACACCTCACCGATCGGGACCTGAGCTTTCTGGACCGCGCCGGCGATCTCGGTGATCTTGATCAGCGAACCGCCCGTGTGGACCGTGATGTCAAAGGCACCATTTGAAGCCTGCCTGAGATCGGCGGCGAATTGCAGCGTGTTCTTGGTCAACACCTCGCGGTCGGCGTAGGGGGTGGCCATATTCCATTTGACGGTCTGAGCGACGACCGTACCGCTGGCGAGCACCGCAGCAACTGCAGCGGCAAGGGGGGCGAGCATCTTGCGCATGAAAAAACTCCTGATTTGAGGCAAAAAGATTTAACGCTTAAATGGTCAGACCTGTCAATTCAAACCCGCTTTCGCGAATTGGGCAAGTGCGGATCACTGCGAACCCGGACGGTGCCGTCTGGCACCACCCCAGAGCCGTCAAAAAACGAAGGGGATGAACGCACGGGTCCGGGCCCGGTAGCCGACATAGTCGGCGAAACTGCGGGCAAGCATCCACTCCTCCAGAAGGCCCTTGATGGCCAGCACGCAGACCAGCGTGAGCCACAGCATCCAGCCTGGGAAACTGTCCGTGATCCAGCCACAGGCCCCGCCAAACATCATCAGGGCCGTATACATCGGATGGCGAATCAGACGATACGGACCCGAATCGATCAGTCGCCCGCCGTCGCGCGGCGCGGGGTGAATATTGAAATTGCCTGGTCGATTGGCCGACAGGGCCCATCCACCTAACGCAATCGAACACAGGGCGAGCACCAGGGCTCCGGGCGGCGCGGGTCCGTCGACCAAGGCTTGTCCAGCCAAAAGCAACTGCCCGGCAAGTGTGAGGAACTGAATAATGACCAGCGTCTGGCCGGATGCGCGGTGCGGCATGAACAGGCTCCCTGGGGGCGGGTTCCGCTGAGTTCAGACTGGGTCGAGCGGAAACCTTTGTTTGAAGTCGAGTTTAGCGGATCGGCCGTTGCTTGCGGTGTGCGCCTGCGCTCGCCCGGTCATCGTGTCACCGATTCGTCATGAATCGGGCCTATCGTCCCGTTTCATCCATTGCGTCAATATCGCGAAGACCATGCACCAGGCAGGCTTGCAATCAATGACTCTTGTGGGTTGCTCACTATTGAGTAACGCATGATGCGCGCCGTTTCGAGCGGAGCGCCAGCAGCGACGAAGGGGATTGCCCGCGGCGGGGCACGCGCGATCGTGGCGTTGAGGCCTGATCGTGGTACGGGGTGCCTCCCGATCCCGGCACATCTCATTGCCGCCTTCGAATCGGTCGGCTGGGCGGTCGAGTGGTCGGGCGCGCAAGTGGACACTATTCATGCGGCTGCGATCCCTTATCCCGCGGTGCTTTTGGTGGCCGTGCAGCGAATCGACCCCGATCTTCGGGCGGGGCTCGGACGCTTGCGAAACGCTCCTGCAGCGGCGCGCCCCCTGATCGTCGCGCTGGGCGCAGGGGTTGATCCTGAGCTCTGCGTGAAACTGCTCGACTCGCTGGCCGATCTGGCGTTTCCGTTTGAAGCCTCAGCCGACTGGATCTGTCGTCAGGTCCGGTCGGTGGTTGATCTCATTGACCCGCCTGCCGCCGAAGAGAGCGTGACCCTGGGCGCGCTCACGCTCAACCATTCCATCAAGCGCGTGATCCTTGCGCGCGACGGTCGGCGTCAGGAAACGACGCTCAGCCCCACCGAATGCCGGATAGTCGGCGCGCTGATGGCGAGGCCCTACCGCGCGTTTGATCGGGGCGAACTGCTCCAAGCGGTTTGGGGGGCCGACAGCCCCATCGATCTGCGCACGGTAGACGTTCACATCAGGCGGCTCCGTAGCGCGCTCGCGCGAATCGGCTGCGAGGCGATGCTGCAGACCGTACGTGGCGTCGGCTATCGGCTTGTTCCGGGTTGAGCGTCGGCTTCGATTCACTTGTTCATCGAGTAGTAGGCCAT
>JBIKTA010000088.1:0-7854 GCA_044348315.1 Burkholderiaceae bacterium
CGGGTATCCTCGAGCGAGGACGGCGCAAGCGCACTGTTCTGAACCCGAACGGGGCGACGCAGGCGAGCGCCCCCTCTGTGTGTCAACATGCTTCCAGACACCTGCCGGAGTTGCACGTTCATGTTCCTGCCAGCTTTCCGATCCCGGGTGGTCCCGGTTGTCTCATTTGAGTCAGTCGATGACGCGCTTCCCGTCGCCGAAGCATTGCTGCGTGGCGGGATCGACGTGATCGAGATCACCCTGCGCCGCCCTGGCGGGCTGCCCGCCATTGCACGCTTGAGGCGTGAGTTGCCCGAGATCTGTGTCGGCGCGGGCACGCTGCTCACCGCCGATGACCTGCATCGCGCGCGCGATGCGGGCGCGGCCTTTGGGCTTTCACCCGGCGCAAGTGAGGCCTTGCTGGAAACCGCTGCAGAACAGCATTGGCTCTTCGTCCCGGGTGTCATGACGCCCTCCGAAGCCATGCGCGCACGTGAACATGGATTCAAGCTGCAGAAGCTCTTTCCAGCGGAACAGGCGGGTGGCATCCGCATGCTGCGCGCGCTGCGCGGGCCGCTCGCGGATCTGCAGTTCTGCCCGACCGGGGGGATCGGGCCGGACCAACTCCCGGCCTATCTTGCCGAACCGAACGTCCGTCTGGTGGGCGGATCATGGATCGCACCCGCAGCGCTGATCAGTGCGGGCGACTGGAGCGGGATCGAGCGACTCGCCCGGGAGGCCACTGCGATCGGAGCAAGTCTTACCGGCTGATGGTGCGGACCACTCATCGCTCGTAGCCCGCAGGCGGCTCGAGCACGCGCAACTCGAATACGTCGGGCCGGCCATAGTGACCGGCGTGGTCGACCACGATTTTCGGAATGATCAGGTCATCGAGGTCGATATCGGCGCAGACCAGCGCTTCCCCCGAGACCGGCTCGGTGAGCTTTTGCCCCTTCGGCCCAATGACGCTGGCAAATCCCTGATTGCGCACCGACATCAGAAAGTCCAGTTCCGCGCCACTCGCTCCAAACTCATCGATGGCGCGCTCGTCGAGCACGCCGGTGGCGTTGATCACGAACGCGCCCATCATGTGAGCGAGCCCCTGCGTCGATCGATCGATCACCTCGGCGAGCCGTGTGGCCGGCGAGACGAATGCGGGCCACGATGCAACGTGCACGAGAGGGTAGCGGGAAAGCAGGGCGGCAATTGCAAGGGGGCTGCCATTCTCCCCGCAGATCAGGCAGGAGAGTCGCCCGAAGGGGGCATCGAAGACCTGTAGCGTGTCGCCGTAGCCAGGCGCATGGACGATGCGTTCGGCAAGCGTGGGCGTGAGCTTGCGGTGCTTGCCGATCAGCCGACCATCGGGGCCGATCACGATCTGCGTGTTGAACATCGTGCCGCTGCTGCCAACCCGCTTTTCGCAGACGCCGATCACTGCGGTCACACCCGCGCTGCGGCAGGCCTCGCCGAGCGCATCGGTTTCGGGGCCGGGAAGGGTCATTGCATTGGCGAATAACCGCTTTGAGAGGGTCAGCGCAGCCGCTCCGGTCGCAGGCCTGACCGTGAACCAGCAGGGATGCGCAGGGATGAAGCCCTCGGGAAAGGCAACGAGTTGCGCGCCCTGCCGACCGGCATCTGCAATCAGTGAGCAAGCCTTGGCAACGCTGCCATCTCGATCGAGATGGACCGAAGCGGCCTGTACCGCAGCCACGCGCAGTTTACCCAGCCTATCGCCCATCGGAACCTCCCCGGAATTCAGTCCACGAATCATCCAAGCAATCCCCTCACCCCATCGTAAAGCAGTTTCGCGCCCGTTAGCAGCAGCATCAGATTGGCGATCTGGAAAAAGCGGGCGGGGGATACCCGGCGCTGAAGGAGCACGCCCGTCCACACGCCGGCCAACGCGACCGGTAGCATCCAGGCGGCAACGGTCAGCACCGATGGCGTGAAGAGTCCGAGTTCCCAATACGGGAGCACCTTCAGGAGATTCATCGTCAGGAAGAAGGTCGCGACAGTGCCGACGTACACCTCCTTGTCGATCCTGAGTCCCAGAAGATAGACCGAGAGCGGCGGCGATCCCGCATGAGCGACAAAGCTGGTCAGTCCGGACAGACCCGCCCAGAACCAGCCCTTGACGCGAGACGGGTGCGCGACCGCAGGCTTGGTCCTCGACAGGTTCCAGGCGACGAAGGCGAGCGATATCAGCCCGAGCATCACCCGTATCCAGTGGTCGCTGAGGTGGCTGAACAGCATCCAGCCGAGCAGGGTTCCGGCAAGCCCCGCGGGCAGGATGATGCGCATGATCCGCCCGTCCATCCGGTTCCGATAGAAGAGCAGACCGAGCAGGTCCATCGAGATCAGGATGGGCGCCATGATCGCGACCGCCTCGGCGGGCGCGGCGGTGAGTGCGAGGATCGGGACAGCCAGTCCTCCCAGGCCGCCGCCAAATCCGCCCTTCGAAATCCCCGCAAGCAGGGTCGCCGCCACTGCGGCAAGGTACAGGGAGGATTCCAATTTGAACGGGTCCGGGTTCTGTCGCCTTGAACATCATTGCTCGGGGGCAACTGTTCCACGAATCGTCTCACATCGCGGAGCGCAGCGCCGGCCACAAGTCGTGACAGACGCTGCCACCCGCTCACTTGGTTCAGATCCCATCGCACAAAAACAAAACCCGCAGGCAGCCGGGGCATCACCCCATCGCAGCACAGCGGGCTTTGGTCATCCGGCAAACTTGGCCGGACATAAGAATTCTGGTGGCGCATCAGGGACTCGAACCCCGGACCTGCGGATTATGATTCCGTCGCTCTAACCGACTGAGCTAATGCGCCAGAACTCGATAATTTAAACGGTGGAAGCCATGCTCGTCAAATAGACAGCCCGCGCCGACTGACCGGCACCAGTGCGTCGACGTATGCTTTCCGTATGCTTTCATATCGCCTACAGCGGTACCCGCCATGAAACAACTTACATTCGCAACCTGTCTCCTGATCCTTGGACAGCTGGCCGGCTGTGCCGGCATGCGCCTGATCGACAGTTCGGTCATGAGCGTGGTCGATACGCCTGCGGACTATGTTTGGGCGGGCGCGACCTACCGTTTCGAGAGGCTGCCATCTCAAAAGGACCAGCCTGGCGCGGCCATCGCTGAGCGACAGGCCGAGCAGGCACTGTCGGCCGCCGGACTGAAGCGGATCGACGCGCCGCCCGGAGCAGGCACCGCGACCGAGCCCCGTCTTAGCGTGCTGGTCGGCTTTCAGGGCTTTCAGTACCTGCCCACGGGCGTCATGGGACGCACCTACTGGGGCGATGTCGACTTCTATGGCGGTGTGGGCCGAGGTACCCCCTGGGGGAGCGGCTGGGGACTGGGCATGGGTCTCAACCTGCCGCCCCCGCCGCGCTACCGCCGCGAGGTGAGCCTCATCATTCGAGACCTCGCGTCCGGCCGGCTGGTCTACGAGACACGCGCCACCTATGACGGCCCCTGGTCTGACAACGAACCCGTTTTTGCGGCACTATTTCGGGCCGCGCTCGCGGACTTTCCCAAACCGCCTGAGGGCATACGCCGGGTGGACATCGAGATCCCCCGCTAGCACGGGCAGGTTCGGCAGATCGGGACGGATCTGGATGGCGCGCACTTACAGAAAAAGGAGCTGATGATGCAAAGCGGAAACGAGGCGCCCGCGCGGGTGCGCAGGGGTTTCGTCGACATCGACGAGGGGCAGGTTCATTACCGCTATGCCGGGCTCGAAAAACGCGGCGAGATGCGACCGCTCGTGATGCTGCACGCCTCACCCGGCTCCGCCCTGATGCTTGAGCCACTTATCGCGGCGATCGGACGCAGCCGCCCCGTCTTCGCCCCCGACACACTCGGCAATGGGGACTCGTCTGCCCCGCGCCCCGTTCAGCCGGACATCGCCTATTTTTCTGACGCCCAACGCCGCGCCCTCGATGCCCTGGGTGTGGGTGAGTTTGACCTGTACGGCAGCCATACTGGGGGCAATCAGGCGATCGAGCTCGCGATCGCCCATCCCGATCGAGTCAGGAGCCTGATTCTCGATGGCATCTCGCTCTACAGCCTGGAAGAGCGCGCCGACATGCTGGCCCACTATGCGCCGGATGTCCGGATCGACGCGCTCGGCAGCCAGTTCCTCTATGTGTGGACTTTCGTTCGTGACGCCTGTCTGTTCTGGCCCTGGTATCGGCGGGAGGCCCAATCGCGGCGCCCCCTCGGTTTACCCGATCCCGATACGCTGCACGACAAGGTGGTCGAGGTGCTAAAGGCGGTGCGGACCTACCCCCTGTCCTATCGGGCTGCCATCCGCTATGAAAAAGAGGCGCGCCTGGGCTTGATCACGGTGCCGACGCTCTTTGCATGCGCGCGCTCGGACATGCTCGCCCAGTATTGCGACCGGGTGCGCGAACTCTTGCCGAAACACGTCAGGTCGCTCATGACCGACGGTGCAGCAACGCCTGCGGCACTCGCGTCTACAGTGGCTGCGTTCGAGAGCTTTCTTGATTACCCGAGCGCGGGCGGATTGAAATGATCGAGGCCTGCGCCAAGGCTGACGGGAGTTGCCGCGCAAGAGCTGGCAGATGAACGAATCGGGCGCCCGCCCCATCCTGATCCTGAACGCCGGTTCATCTTCGCTCAAGGTGGCGTTGTACGCCGAGGCGGGTGATGAAGCATTGATCTCCGGTCAGGTCGAACGGATCGGGGCCGACGCGGCCATCCGCCTGGTCGACCGTGAAGGGCAGACCATCGAGCGACAGGCCTCGGCCATTGACACCCATCGCGATGCCCTGGCGGCCATCGTCGAGACGATCGGCGATCGTCATCCCGGCATGAGGCTCGCGGCAATCGGCCACCGTGTGGTCCATGGCGGCGCAACCTACAGCGAGCCCACCATCATCAATGAGCAGGTGATCGCCGATCTGACCCGGCTTGAATCATTCGCACCGCTTCACCAGCCCCACAATCTCACCGGCATTCGGGTCGCCATCGAGAGCTTTCCCGGAGTCCCTCAGGTTGCCTGCTTTGACACCGGCTTTCACCGCAACCACCCGTTCGTGAACGACGTGTTTGCGCTGCCGCAGCGCTACTACGAGCAGGGCATTCGCCGCTATGGCTTCCACGGCCTCAGCTATGAATACGTGACGGGGGAGTTGCGACGCATCGCGCCGCAACTCGCACGCGGCAAAGTGGTGGTCGCGCACCTCGGGAACGGGGCATCGATGTGCGCCGTCCACGACGGCCGATCGGTCGCCTCGACGATGGGCTTTTCAACCCTCGACGGTCTGCCGATGGGCACGCGCTGCGGCCAGATCGACCCGGGCGTCTTGCTCTACATGCTCGATCATGAGGGGCTCAGTTCAGCCCGGATCCGCGACATCCTCTACAACGAATCGGGACTGCTCGGGCTTTCGGGCGGACTGTCGAACGACATGCGCACCCTGGAGGCGTCGGACACTAATGCCGCCCGACACGCGATCGATTACTTCGTGTTTCGCCTGCAGCGCGAGGTCGGGGCGATGGCCGCCGCGATGGGTGGCATCGACGCGCTCGTCTTCTGCGGCGGAATCGGCGAAAACTCCCGACTGATCCGCAGGCGGGTGTGCGAGCGCCTCGGCTGGATGGGAATCGAACTCGATCACAGCGCCAACGAATCGCAATCGACGGTCATCTCGTCGGCCTTCGCACGTACCACCGTCATGATCGTACCGACCCAGGAAGAACTCGTAATCGCGCGCGCGGTCAGAGGATTGCTGAAGGAACTCCATCCAGCTGAGTCGCCTGCGAATCGCCCTTGAGGCCCGCACGCATGCGCCGGTTCGACGTCGGCGGCGATCTCACGCCCGCCCGGAAACGGATCGGTGACCACCGCTCCGGCAGAGCGGCATATCGACACCTTGAATGCTTGATGATATGTTCATGCCTCTATGAAATCATTTCGCCAAATCACGCTTCGCCTACCGGAAGACTTGGCCCAGCAGTTGGCCGAGCGCACCCCTTCACGCAAGCGCAACCAATTTGTGGTGGATCTTGTGCGCAACGAGTTGAGCCGCGAAAGTCGAGAACTCGAAGCGGCGGCCATGCGCCTGTCCTCGCTTGAGCACGGGCACGCGACCGCGGACGACCCTTGGCTGGCGATGGATGACGAAGAAGCATGGGGCGAATTTGACGAAGATCGATTCCTTCGGGAATTGAACACCAGAGAAGTGAGCGCGCAGGGCGATGATGGTCCAAAAGCCACACGCCTCAAGCGAAGATCCGGATGAAATCCGTCTCGCGTGGAGAGGTTCACTGGGTACAACTGGACCCCGCCCGTGGATCAGAGATGGCCAAACGACGCCCTTGCGTCGTGCTCTCGGTCAAGGCGATCAATGACCACCGGCGCACCGTGGTGGTCTTGCCACTGACGACCACCGATACACCGGCCGTCTTCCCCTTGCTGCTTGCTGCACCCTCCATAGGCGCAAGTTCGAAAGTGCGGACCGAACATATTCGGGCCATCGACAAGTCTCGGCTCTCGGGCTACATCGTAAACATGAGCGAGACAGACCTTACAGAAATCGATCGGGCACTTTGCGCGGTGCTGGGAATCAAACGTGGACCGGGCGCCCGCGAGCCTCGAGATCCTTGAGCCCGATCGCGAAGGATCTTCTGAGTTCGGTTTGATCGATGATGATGACCACTCCCTCCCCGCGCTTGTCCATGATCTGCCGTCGATGAACCGCAAGTCGTTCGTCAGCAATCGGACAACGCGCCAACAGGCTTTTCAGCACTTCGTTGCGAGCCGCCTGGCGAAAAGGCGGGCTCTCCGGCGTCATGGTGTTGGGCAACATCCCCGGCAAGTAGAGCTCAAGCCGGTCTTCGAAGAGACGCAGGCGGACTTTGGCGCCTGCCATCGAGTAATCGCGATGGGCGATCGGTATCCCGAGCACCGTTCGGGTCTTGTCATCAACCCCCAGCAACAGCGCCCCCCTGCACAATTTGCAAAGGCGGCCAATTCGTCGGCCAGGTCGTTCTTGGACGGCCCCCTCATCGGCGCGCCGGCCAGCCGAACCTCTTTCAGCTCAAAGTAGCTGTCTTCGCCAAGGCGAATCTTTTCGATCAACTGTTCCGGGGTGTCGAACATGGTCGAACTCCCCAAGCCCGATTCTACAAAAGCCGGGCGCTGTCATCCCAATGCAAAGTTGAGCAACGAACCTTCGCTCCGTTCCTCTCCCACTTCATCAGGACTCAGCCATGAAAAAGACGATTCTCTGCGCTGCCTTGTTCGCCGCCTTCCAGGGTGGAGCGCTTGCCCAGACCGAGTTCACCGCGCGACTCGCTGGTCACGCAGTGCTGCCCGCCAAAACCTTCATCGACCCTCCTGCCGACGCCCCAGCCGACCTCCGCGTGTCGGGCAAATTCACGAACGGTCTGGTGCGTAACGAGGTGCTGGAAAGTTTCGAGGGGCGCTCGGCTGGCCGTCCGACCGGGGTCAAACTACCGTTCAAGGGCCAGCCCGTTCAAGGGCACTCCGGCGTCAAGACCATGCCCGACGGCAGCTTCTGGGTGCTGACCGACAACGGCTTTGGGTCGAAAGCGAATTCGCCGGACGCGGCACTGTTTCTTTCGCACTACCGGATCGACTGGGGCACCGGCCGGATCGATCGAATCAACACGGTTTTCCTGCATGATCCGGACAAGAAAGTCCCCTTTCGCATCGTTCACGAAGGAACGGACAAGCGCTACCTGACCGGCAGCGACTTCGACCTGGAGGGCTTTCAAATCGTCGGCGACAAACTGTGGATCGGCGAGGAGTTCGGACCGTTCCTGATCCGCGCGGACCTCAATGGTCGGGTAGAGGCAGTGTTTGAGACCCTTGCAGATGG
>JBIKTA010000089.1:0-7806 GCA_044348315.1 Burkholderiaceae bacterium
CCAGCAGTGGAAGTCAGCCAGAACCGGTCCTGGGCGAGCCGAACAATCACACCGTCGTCGAGCAGCCGCCCGTCCTCGCGCAAGAGCAGCGCATATCGACCTCTGCCCGATGCGAGCGCGCTGATGCGCGACGGCAGCAGCCGCTCGAGAAAAGCCTCGGCATCGCTTCCGCTGATTTCGAACTTGCCGAGCGGCGTGCTGTCGTAGACCCCGACCGCCCCGCGCACGGCCCGGCATTCGCGGGCAATCGCCTCTTGCATCGATTCGCCAGGCCGCGGGTAGTAACCCGGGCGACGCCAGTTCGCGCCGGATTCGTACATGACCGCACCAGCCTGCTTGTGCCACGCCGTGATCGGCGTCTCTCGCCAGGGCCGGATCAGCGGCCCGGGCTGATTCCCCGCGATCGCAGCGAATGCCACAGGCACCAGAGGGGGCCGTGCGCGGGTGGCCGCGAGCGATCCAGGCGGCAAGCCGCGCAGGTGCGCGAGCAGCGACGCGCCCAGAGGGCCAGCCGAGCGCCCCTGATCCGGGCCCATGCCGAGCGCCGTATAGCGCTTGAGTAGATCGGGCGACTCATAGCCCTCGCGAACGGCGAGCCCGATATCGAACACGGTCACATCGCTCGCGAGATCGACAAAGGTGCGCCGGGCGGCCGCAGATTCGATGGCGGGCGACTGCACCGGGCGGAACGAGGCGCAGGTATGAAGCGCGGCGGATCCGTTGATCAGCCCGCGCGCAACCTGCCAGCCACTCCTCAAGCATTGCTCGGCGGTCAAATGCCCTGCCGCCATACCGGCCGGCCGAACCCAGTCGGTCGCACCATCGGCTGCGGTCGTGCCCGGAGCATGCGCGAGCAACTGCAAGGCGGGCGACCACCCCCCATGAACGGCGAGCAGATCGCATTCGATTGTTCGACTCCGTCCGGCCGCATCAGAGTCGGTGCCACGCAATTCGACCGCCTCGAGCTTGGCCCGCCCAAGCACCCGCGCGACTCGAAGGTCTCGGATCCATTCGGGCTGCGAGCCCCCCTGCTGCAAGACCGCCTGGCGCGGCCCCGGTACCGTTGTGTTGTCAACGATATCGAGTACCGAAACCCCTGCGGCGGATAGCGAATCGGCCAGCCCCGACATCGCAGCGCCCGGTCCCACAAGCACCGCGCGTCGGCCGCAGGCCACGCCGTAGCGCTCGAGGTAATGCGACACTGCGCCCGCCAGCATCACGCCCGGGCGGTCATTGTTCTCGAACAGCAGCGGCAGCTCGCAGGCCCCGCTCGCGAGCACCACCCGGTCCACCTGCAAGCACCACAGACGCTCTTGCAGCAAGCCTTGCCGCTCGAGCACGAGCGCCTCGCCATGCTCGTAGAGCCCGAAGGCCATGCTGCGCGACAGCCGGGTCGCCTGCGGGCATGCATCGATTTCGGCCACGGTCCGCGACAGCCAGTCGCGAGCAGGTTCGCCCTCGCGGGCGCCGATTTCTCCCGGCAACTGATGCCCGATCAGGCCGGCCGCCACCGGCTCATCGAGGAGCCGTCCACCCGGCGTATCGCCATCATCGACCCAAACCAGCGAGCGACGGCTGCGAACAACCGCAAGAGCCGCCGCCGCACCCGCCAGACCGGCCCCGATGACCAGTACCTCGGCCCGGTGATGCTGCCGACTGCTCTGGAACTGGGCTCCCGGGTCCGGCAGCCGGCCGAGCCCAGCCGCCCGCCGGATCAGATGCTCGTAAAAGGGCCAGGCCCGCTGTGGCCATTTGAAGGTCTTGTAGTAAAAACCCGCTGGCAGAAGCGCACTCAGCCTGCCCGCCCAGGCACCGAGGTCGAAAGCGAGCGAGGGCCAGCAATGCTGAGCCGACGCCGCAAGACCTTCCACAAGCGGCAATCGCGTCGCAAGCACATTGGCTTCACTGACGGGTGCATCGAGCCGGACGAAGGCATTCGGATCGTCCCAGCCGCCCGCGCGAATGCCCCGTGGCCGGTGATACTTGAAGCTGCGCGCGATCGTATCGACTCCGGCCCCGAGCAAGGCCGACGCCAGGGTGTCGCCTTCGAAGGCCTGATACGGCCGACCCTCAAAGCTGAAGCGCAGTGGGCGGCTTCGATCGACGGCCGTGCCACCGGCGGGTAAACGCCAGGCACTCATGGCTGGACGCGATCCACGCGATCGATGCGGTGACTGACCGAATCGCGATCGATGAGAAGCCACTGCCGGCAACCTGCCCAGTGCCACCACAACTCCCGCACCAGGCCCGGTTGATTATCCCGGCCATAAATATGGTCGGCCCACTGCGTGCCATCGAGCTCGGTGGGTGCAGACGGGCGATCGAGTGCGGCGCCGGCGCTGCGAAACTCCGTTTCGGCACGCTCGCCACACCAGGGACAGTTGATGCGCATCGGACAGAGCCTCAAAAACGGTTGGACGCACTGGCGGTTTCGAAGATCAGCCGGCCGGTTTCGAAACGATCCAACGCGAAGGGCTGAGCGAAGACATCGGCCTCCCCGGTGACCATCAGCCGGGCAAAACTGCGACCTGCGACCGGGATCGACTTGAACCCACCAGAGCCCCACCCGGCACTGACATACAAACCCGCCACCCGCGTCGCCGAGACGATCGGACTCGTATCGGGCGTCAAATCGATCGCTCCGCCCCATTGCCGCAAGAGCTTGACCCGCGCCAGAACGGGAAACAACTCCACCAGTCCCGCCACAATGTCGGTCATGACCGCTGGGTGACCGCGCTGGCCGAAGGAACTGTAGCCATCCGCGCCCCCACCGATCACCAATTCGCCCTTGTCAGACTGGCTCAAGTAGACGGCCAGCGCCGGGCAGGTGAGGATGAGGTCCAGCATGGGCTTCAGCGGTTCCGACACGAAGGCCTGCAAGTTGATGGTCTCGAGCGGGAGCCGGATGCCCGCCAGCGCGGCCAACCGGCTGGTCTGGCCGGCCGCTGCAAGCCCGACCCGCGCCGTCGTGATCAGCCCTCGCGTGCTCTCCACCCCGGTCACCCGCCCCGCGCTCGAGCGGATGCCGGTGAGCGCACAATCCTCGATGATGTCCACGCCCGCCGCGCTGGCCGCACGCGCATAGCCCCAGGCCACCGCGTCGTGCCGCACGGTGCCGGCGCGGCCCTGCCAGGCGCCGCCCAGGAGCGGCAGACGAACCGCAGGATCGCGATTCAGAAGCGGCACACGATCGAAGACTTGGTCGCGGTCAAGCAAGGCATAGTCGGCCCCGAGCAGGCGCATCGCGTGGAGACGCCGGCGCGAGTCACGCCACTTCGCCCAGGTATGGATCAGTTCGATCTGGCCGCGGGCACTGACCATCAGATTGAAATCGAGCCGCTGCGAGAGCGTTTCCCAAAGCTTCAAGCTCTCATCCTGAAACCGGATGCCGGGCTCGCGGAGATAGTTGGAGCGGATGACCGTGGTGTTGCGACCGGTATTACCCCCGCCAATCCAGCCGCGCTCCAGCACGGCAACCTGCAGTCCATGATCCCGGGCGAGATGCCAGGCGCTCGCCAGGCCGTGCCCGCCCCCTCCAACGATCACGGCATCGTAGAGCGGCCGCGGAGTCGCCCGGCGCCAGGCGCGCGGCCATCCGCGATGGCCGACGAGGGCCTGACCGAGAAGCTGGAAAATTGAATAACGCAATGAATCGTTCTACCCAGGGAAGCTTCAGTCCCCTGGAACGGGGGCCTGATTTCAGCAAGATGATAAGGACAAATGCAAGCCGAATCCCGAGCCCGCCGCCCCAAAAGGGTGATTGATCCAGATCAAAGCTGCTACCATCGCCCGATTCCCCTCCTTAGCCGTCCCACCCCATCTGAGGTCAGCCATGAAGCTGTTCAAACTGCTCGCCTGCGTCGTCGCGCTGGGCGCAACCTTGCTCATTGAGCCTTCCGTCGCGCAGACCAAGTCCCGCCTGCAGACCATCCTCGAACGCGGGACGCTGCGCGTGGGCACGACCGGAGATTTCAATCCGATGTCGGTGCGCGACCCGGCGACCAACAGCTACCGTGGTTTCGACATCGAAGCCATGGAGCAACTCGCCAAGGACATGGGTGTCAAGATCGAATGGGTGCCCGCCGAGTGGGCCACCATCGTCGCGGGCATCACCGCCAACCGCTTCGACATTTTCTCGGGGGCCTCGCTCAGCATCGCCCGGGCCAAGACGGTCGCGTTCTCAGACCCCTACACCGAGGCGGGCACTGTACCGCTGGTCCGCAAGGCCGATGCCGCGCGGTTCAAGAGTTGGACCGATCTCAACCAGCCGGGCGTGACGGTCGCCGTACTGATGGGCACAGTCTTTGACGAGCAGGCACGGGCCCATTTCCCCAAGGCCACGGTGCGATCGATCGAAAAACCCGCGACCGGATTCCAGGAAGTGCTCGCCGGGCGCGCCCAGGCGACCATCACCAGCAACGTCGAAGCGGCCACACTCGCCAAGACCTACCCCAATCTCGCGATGCTGAGCAGCGCAGAATTGCGCAACAAGCGTCCGTTCGCCTACCCACTGCCCCAGGGTGACGCAACCTGGGTGACTTTCGTGAACAACTGGATCGCACTCAAGAAATCCGAGGGCTTCTTCCAAGGTCTCGAGCAGAAGTGGCTCGGCGGCCAGTAATCCTGATCGCGGCCGCAGCCGCGTTGCTGCTGGCGGGCTGCGCCTCCGCCCCTTCCGATTACGCCTGGGGCTGGTACATATTCGATCCGTCCACGCCCAAGGGCCGCAGCAATCTGCAGTTCATGGCGGCGGGCCTGGGCCTGACGGTATCGCTTGCGGTATCGGCGATCCTCATCTCGGTCATCGTGGGCGTCCTGCTTGCGCTTGCCTCCCTTTCCGGGTCGAGATGGCTGGGCGGGGCGGCACGCGTCTACATCGAGTGCTTCCGGGCGATACCGCTACTGGTGCTGCTGCTCTGGGTCTACTATGGGCTCCCAGTCGTGAGCGGGCTGCAGTTTGGCGCCTTTACAGCAGGCGTCATGTCACTCGCACTGTCCGACTCGGCCTTTGAGGCTGAGGTCTTCCGCGCGGGCATCCAGTCGGTTCCCAAGGGTCAGCGCGAAGCGGCCTATTCGCTGGGTCTCACCCCCAGCTACACCTTCCGTTTCATCATCTTTCCGCAGGCGATCCGCACCATCCTGCCGGCGCTCGGCAACCAGTTCGTCTATGTGCTCAAGATGAGTTCACTGGTGTCGGTGGTGGGCCTGCAGGAATTGACCCGTCGGGCTAACGAGCTCAACGTGACCGAGTACCGACCGCTCGAGATCTATTCGCTGCTGGTCCTCGAGTACCTGGTGCTGATCCTGATCACGTCCTGGGGCGTCCGCCGGCTCGAGGCCAGACTCAATCGCAACCAGCGCTGACCCGCTCAGGGACTGCAGCGCCTCTCCGGGCTCAAAGACGATGATCATCCTCTACGGCACGCCGCTCTCGAGCTACACCGCGAAAGTGCGGATCGCGCTCGAGTACAAGCGCATTCCCTTCACCGAGCGTGAGCCTGCGGGCGGCTACCGGTCAGCCGAATGGCGTGCAATCGTCCCGACCGGCACGATTCCGGCGCTCGACGACCAGGGCTTCGTACTCGCCGAGTCCGAAGCCATTCTCGAATACCTCGAGGAACGCTGGCCCGATCCCACCATGCTCCCCGGAGATGCGGCACACCGCGCACGCATCCGCTGGCTGGCGCGTCTGCATGATCTGCATGTGGAGCCGAAAGTGCGGGCGCTGTTCCCGCTGGTGCGTGATCCAGAAGGGGCGCAGGGTCTGGCCGCGCCGCTCGCCGCACTCGAGACCCAGATCGCCGTGCTGTGCCGGATGATCCGCCCGGCGCCCTTCCTGGGTGGGGCCACGCCAAGCTTTGCAGACTGCGGATTCGCGGTGACGATACCGCTCGCCCAGTTGATCCTCTCGTCGCTGGGCCGCGATTGGATCCCGCCGGAACCGCTCCGCGCCTGGCTCGCGGTCGCCCGGCAGGAACCAGCCCTTGCGAAGGCGCTCGAACCTTGGCACGATGCGGTGCTGAACTGGCTTCGCAACGCACGCCCAAGATCGTGACCACGACGACCCACCCCCATCCGCCCGCACCGCTGCTGCGTAAGCACTGGCACCATATCCACCGAGCCACCCTCGAGGAAATGACCTCAGCCGACTGGGTGGTGCTCGATGCCCAACGCAGCGAGTACTACCGCGCCGAGCAGGCCCGGCAGGTCCTTCGCATGCTGGCAGAGAGCGCCTCCGACCCCTCATTTGGCTACACGGTCAACAATTTTCAGCACTGTCTGCAGTCGGCCACCCTGGCGCTGCGTGACGGACTGCCGGAGGAGGATGTGGTCGTCTGCCTCTTGCACGATGTCGGCTTCATCACCTCGCCCATGCAACACGGCGAACTGGCGGCCGCCCTGCTCGGACCCTACGTTTCCGAGCGCAATCACTGGATGCTGCGTCGTCACGCGATCTTCCAGGACGTACACGCCACGGACCACCCGTCGATCGACCGGCATGCGCGCGAGCGCTGGCGGGGACATCCGCACTTCGAATGGGCGGCCCGGTTTGTCGAGCGCTATGACCAGAACGCGATCGACGCGTCCTACGAAACTGCGCCACTGGAAGCTTTCGAACCCATGGTCTACCGCCTGTTCGCCAGGCCGCCCCGCCCGATGCCGCTTCCCGACTGAAACCGGCCACGATTCCCCCCACTGCTGCAAGGACACGCTCAGGATGAGTGCCTGGATACGAATGATTCCGCTCGAGGAGGCGACCGGTGCGCTCGCCTCGGCCTACCAGAAGGTGCGCACGCCCCACGGCACCGTCGACAACGTCATGAAGGCGCACAGTCTGCGGCCGCACACGATGGAGGGTCACGTCTCGCTCTATCGCAGCGTGCTCCACAACCCCGACAACACGCTGCCCTTCTGGTTTCTCGAGGTGGTCGCCTCCTATGTCAGCATCCTGAATCGCTGCGACTACAGCCTCGCGCACCATTTCGCCAATGCCCGCCGCTTGATTCGCGACAAGACAAGATCAGACGCGATCCGCGCTGCGCTCGATGCGCATGCACCTGAACAAGCGTTCAGTGGCAAGGAGGCGGCCCTGCTCGTGTATGCCGGAAAGCTCACGACCTCGGTGGCGCGGATGGAACGCACCGATATCGAGGCGCTCCACACGGCCGGCTGCAACGATGGCGAGATCCTGGAGGTCAATCAGGTCTGTGCGTATTTCAACTATTCCAACCGCCTGCTGAACGGCCTCGGTGTCACCACTGAGGGTGATGTCATCGGCTATTACAAGGAAGAGGACGACGCAGGAGCGCGAGCATGAGTTCGCAGACCGCGCGCAACATCGCCGTCGACGAGATCCCGGTCATCGATGTCGAGCCGCTGAGGGGTGGCAGTTTCGAGCAGATGCTGGCCGTGGGCATGGCGATGCGCGAGGCCGCCGAGCGGATCGGATTTTTCTATGTGCGCGGTCACGGAATTGCCTCTGAACTGATCAGCGAGGTTGACCGCACCGCCCGGCGCTTCTTTGCGTCGCCGCTGGAGAGCAAGCTCTCGGTCGAGCCGATCGATCGTCACCGTGGCTATCTCAAGCTCGGCGAAGCGAAGATGTACGAGAAGGCGCGACCCGATCTCAAGGAAAGCTTCGTCTGGGGTATCGATGTCCCAGACAACGACCCCGACTATCTCGCTGGCAATCCCATGATCGGGCCGAACCGCTGGCCCGATTGGATGCCCGAACTCAGACCGGTTCTGAACGGCTACCTCGCGGCCGCGCACGACTGTGCGAAGCACCTCCTAGGCGCGCTGGCC